>WFUI01000115.1 GCA_015485035.1 Mariprofundus sp. | reverse complement strand
TTGAACTGACCACACATGGTGACGAGTATCAGGTGATTCTGCTTGATGTGCGTATTCCCAGACTATCCGGCGATGAGATTTACAGTTCGCTGGAACAGGTCAATCCGGGCATTCTGGGTCGTATCATCTTTGTCACCGGTTACCCGGAGGATTTGTACGAACGCTTTCCGGACAAGGAATTCAATATTCTGCAGAAACCGTTCCGCTACAACAGCTTTGCCGAAAAGCTGGATTGCCTTTTCGGCAACTAATTATCAGAGCCTGTTCACACTAACCCATGCCGGAAACAGAACAATGGCAAGCCTCCCTGCTTGAGCAACGTATAGCATGGGGCGTTGCTGCATGTTGCATCATTCTGGTGTTTCTGGCCTCGACACGGCCTGAATGGTTTGAACTTCCGACTCCGGCACCACAGCCAATTGTAAAAAAAGAACCCATCAGGAACACACCCCGTCCTTCACCTGTTATCCACCACCATCAAGTAGAAACACCGGTGGAAGCACCCGTTAAAACACAGCCGGCTCAACCGGAACCAAAAAAACGCCCTGTTGTGACCACACCGAAAACGAAAGCTCCAGACACGGGGGGTATTGCAAGCGGATTTTATGTCCAGATCGGTGCATTCCATGAACGTCCTCGTGCGCAGGGACTCGCGGACCAACTGAAACGAAATGGCTGGAAAGCTGTCATTTCCACCAGAAAGAACAGCCTCTATGCTGTATGGATCGGCCCGAAGCAAACACGTGCGTCGGCCAAAAAACTGTTGGTAACGATTCAACACAAGCTGAAAAGAAAGGGCTTTATCGTTCATCAGAAAAGTGGATAAACACTACCTCGCATCGGACATGAATAATGCCTGAACAGGGCGTGGTTGCTGCCGGCCATACAGCCACCGCTGAAGCTGGTGCCGCCATTCTACGTGCCGGCGGCAATGCTGTAGATGCGGCCATTGCCGCAGTATGTACATCTTTTTGCGCAGAACCTGTACTGACTGCAGCCGGCGGTGGCGGCTTCATGCTGGTTGCTGCCCCCCACCAGCGGCCTGTGCTCTACGATGGGTTTGCACGCATGCCGGGCTGTATCATTCACCATGGCAGCACCACTGCCAACTTTTCTACCGATACTTGCACTGAATTAAAAGCGATACCGATTGATTTTGGCGATACTGTGCAAACTTTCCATATCGGCCAGGCATCCGTCGGCACACCATCATTGCTGGCCATGCTCTTTGAAGCCCACCGTCAACACGGGAAGCTACCGCTGAAAGAAACATTGATGCCGGGTATAGAGGCCGCAAAAAACGGCATCCGGCTCAATCATCTTCAGGCTTCATTCATCAAATTGCTGCAGCCAATTCTGAGTCATTCGGAACCCTGTAAATCACTGCATGCGCCTGCCGGAACATTGCTTGCCGAAGGCGATTTATTCCGCAACCCGGATCTGGGCAACACCCTTGAAATGCTTGCTATTGAGGGTATTGATGAAATGTACCGTGGTGATCTGGCGCGCGCGATTGTCAGTGCCTGCACACCTCACGGACTGCTTGGCATGGAGGATATGTGCAGCCAGCAGGTCAATACCCGCACACCTTTATCCACACCCATGTTTGGCGGCACACTGCTGACCAATCCCCCACCCTCGTCCGGCGGCCTGTTAATCACCTTTGCCGCCTGCCTGCTTGATTATCTCCCGGTTCATGATGCAAGCGCAAAAATATCATGGACTGTATTAATGACTGAAGCCCTGCATGCAGCCAGCAGCATACGTCATCAAGGGCTTGATGCCCGAATCCATACACATGATGTTGCATCGGAAATCCTGAACCGCCACGTTTTACAAATTCAAATGGACAATATGCTTCAGCGACTGCAAGGCACTGCACAAGGTCAGCATGATGAACCGGCCAACCGTCATGGAAGCACGACACATATCAGCATTGTGGACAAGGATGGCATGGCTGTATCGCTGACCACCAGCAATGGTGAAGGTTCGGGTATCGTTGTACCCGGGACAGGTATTCACCTGAACAATATGCTGGGAGAAGAGGATATCAATCCGCTGGGCTTCCATGCCCTGCCGGGCGGAACCACGCTCTCGTCAATGATGGCGCCGTCCATTTTCATGAAAGACGGGCGCCCTGCCATTGTGCTTGGCAGCGGAGGCTCTAATCGCCTGCGTGGCGCTATCCTGCAGGTACTGACACGCCACCTGCTACTGAATCAGGATATTGAGGAGGCCGTGCATGCGCCTCGTTTGCATAATGAAGGTGACAGGCTTGATATTGAACCGGATTTCTTATCTGATCATGAAAAAGACCAGCTCATACAAATGGGCTGGAAGCTTAATCCTTGGAAAAATCAAAGTGTCTATTTCGGTGGTGTCAATGCCATCAGCTGTGATATTAAAGGGCAATTATGCGCCAGCGGAGATCCGCGTCGCGGTGGCGCAGTGTGCTACGCATGAATAGTGTATACATTGCATTCGGAGGTAACCTCGGCGATGTGTTATCGAATTTCCGATCGGCCCGCCAACATATCGCCCGGCTGGCAGGGGTACATGTCATCCAATCATCACGCCTTTATCGCACGCCCCCGCTCGGCCCGTCAGGTCAGCCGGATTATTTGAATGCCGTGATTGCAGCCGAGTCGGAGCTGAAACCTTTTGCATTACTGACAGCATTACAAAATATTGAAAGACAACACGGGCGCATCCGTGCAGAACACTGGGGAGCGCGCACTCTGGATCTGGATATTATCGCCATGGATTCACTTGCGATCGACGATGAACGTTTGAGCATCCCTCATCCGCAAATGCATCATCGCCAGTTTGTACTGCGTCCTCTTTGCGATATCGAACCAAACTGGCAACATCCCAACCTGAACAAAACAGCATCGCAACTGCTGAATGCATTGTTGTTGGCTGGAGAACCGGCGTTACCACAGGGGATAGCATGGTAGAAAAGAATAGTCTCACCGAAAGAGGCAGGCCACTGAGCCAGTGCCATATCGCTATTGAAGGCGCAATTGGCGTGGGTAAAACCACACTGGCACAAAAACTGGCCGATAAAATCGGTTCCGGCACCTTTTTCGAGCAGGTGGATGATAACCCCTTCATCGAATTATTTTATCAGGACCCATCCCGCCATGCACTGTCCGTTCAACTCTCGTTTCTATTCTCCCGTCTGAAACAGTGGCAAACACTGCATCAGCAGGATCTGTTCAGTCAGGGGGTGGTCAGCGACTATCTCTTCGCCAAGGATCATATCTTTGCAACCGTGACCCTCTCCGATGAAGAACTGGCGCTGTACGAGCAGGTTTCCCGACTGATCCAGGTGGATATTCACTGCCCCGATCTGGTGATTTACCTGCAATCCAAACCCAATGTGATCATGGAACGTATCCGCCGCCGAAATCGCAACATGGAGCGCGGTTTGAAAATGGATTATCTGCAACAGGTCATCAATGCCTACGACCAGTATTTTTTCCATTACCAGGAAGTGCCCCTGTTGATCGTGCAAACCGACCGCATGAATTTCGCCGACAGCGAAGAGGCGGTTGATACCCTGATCGAACGTATCGGCAATATGACTTCACAAACCGAATTCTGGGCTGATTACAGTTAACCCTGCCACTAAAGAGCCAGTGAACCCGGCACATTTTCTTGTCGCCCATCGTGACGATCCGATCGGCACCTGATTTCCCGCCGATTGCCAGCCAAACAGAAAGCGGACACCGACAAGATCAGCTTGACGTAATCAGTACGCTGGTGAAACAACAGGCATCACATATTTGCTCCGGGAACAACCTGCATCTAGAGTCCCCCCATCCTGAAAGACGGTACCAGGCTGTTCACGCAGCCGGACCGAAGCGGAAAGGAAGATATGAACACACTTAAACCCGTCACTGCAGCGACGCTGTTGCGCGCTAAGCAGTGTGATGAAAAGACCGTATGGCTAACGGCTTATGATGCTGTTTCAGCCGCCATTGCCGAAGCTGCCGGAGCAGAAGTACTGCTCGTTGGCGATTCTCTCGGTATGGTCTGTCTGGGATTTGATTCCACGCTACCTGTCACCCTTGATCACATGATTCACCATACCACCGCCGTGGTGCGCGGTCGCAAACATGCATGGGTGGTCTGTGACCTGCCTTTCGGCACCTATCAGCAATCCCCCGAACAGGCCTTTGCATCAAGTGTGCGTGTATTACAGGAAAGCGGATGCGATGCTGTGAAAATCGAGGGTGGCGAACATATGGCTGCAACGATTCGTTTTCTGGCCGAACGTGGAATTGCGGTGGTTGCCCATATTGGCCTGACGCCACAATCAGTGAAGAAATTCGGTTCCTATGGCAAACGCGGCAAGGATCATGCTGAGCGAGCGCAGCTTCTCAAGGATGCGGAAGCGGTCAGCAATGCCGGTGCTGTGAGCCTGGTGCTGGAAAATATCCCTGCCGACCTGGCTGCTGAAATTACCGGTTTGGTTGATATTCCGACAGTCGGAATCGGTGCCGGTGCTTCCTGTGATGCCCAGGTGCTGGTTTTTAACGACCTCGTCGGCCTGTCCGAATCCAACCCGCCATTCGCCCCTGCCTATGGCAATGTGCAACAGGTGATGACGGACGCAATCTCACGCTGGAGCAGCGATGTTAAGTCCGGCCACTTTCCTGAATAATGTTTTTTGCCTACCCCTCCCCCTTGCAGGTTTGCCAAACAACGTTATTTCGAACGGAATCGAGCTGTGGAGCAGCGTCCGTTCGAAATAACGTATGCGAAGGTACCCGCAGGGTAAATAAGCGCGGGGGTTCCCTTTCCTGGTTCCTGTTTGGGAACGCAAACAAGAACAAATCCCCTTCGGAATATTCAGCATGAGAATCGCCCGCACCACAGCAGAAATTCGCCGCCAGTTAAAGCCGCTGCGCAGCCGTCAAACCATTGCCTTCGTACCCACCATGGGTTGCCTGCACGCAGGCCATATGAGTCTGATTGAAAAAGCCGGAAAACTGGCGGACATCGTGGTCGTTTCCATTTACGTGAATCCGCTTCAATTTGCAGCAGGCGAGGATCTGGATGCCTATCCGCGCACCTTTGATAAGGATGCGACATTATGCAGAAATGCCGGAGTTGATTTTCTGTTTCATCCGGCCACGCTTTACCCGAAAAATGGCCCGACAATCACACTCAAAGCCACTCAACTTTCTGACTGCCTGTGTGGTGCATCGCGTCCCGGCCACTTCGACGGTGTCATCACGGTAGTGAATATCCTGTTCAATATGATTCAACCGGATTTCGCTATCTTTGGTGAAAAGGACTGGCAACAGCTGGCCATCATCCGCCGCATGGTCGAAGACCTTCAAATGCCGGTTGAGATTGTCGGCAGTGATATTATTCGTGAAGCCGATGGCCTGGCCATGAGCAGCCGCAACCGCTATCTCTCCGATGCCGATCGCAAACAGGCGCTGGCCCTGTATCAGGCACTGAGAGCCATGCAACAATCCGCCCTGGCCGGTGAGAAACATGTGAAAACCCTGAAGTCTGTGGCACAGAACATTCTTGATGCTGCGGATATCCGACCCGAATATCTCGATATCCGTTGCGCACACTCGTTAACAACAAAACGTATGCTGAACGAACAGCCGGCCCGTGCCTTTATTGCCGCCAGGGTTGGCAAGGCACGACTGATTGATAATATGCCGCTCGCATTCAACACGACTCCCGAACCGGCAAGCTGCACGGAGGATTCCCGATGAAACTCAATATGCTGAAATCAAAAATCCATCGCGTCACGGTGACCCATGCCGAACTGGATTACGAAGGCTCCTGTGCCATCGATCAGACCCTGATGGAAAAAGCCAATATCCTGCCGTTCGAGCAACTGCATATTTACAACGTTGCCAACGGAGAGCGTTTCACCACCTACGCGATTACAGCTCCGCGCGGCTCCGGCACCATCGGCGTCAACGGTGCAGCTGCCCACAAAGCCAGTACCGGCGACTTGCTGATTATCTGTACCTACGCGGAAATGGAGGCAACTGAAGCCGAGCATTTCAATCCGGCACTGGTTTATGTCGATCAGCATAATACCATCACCCACACCAGCCACGGTCACCTGGCTGCGATCTGAGCGTGCGCTATGCCATTGCCAATGTTCAGCTTGGCATGGATGAAGAACAGCAAGCGATTACAAAGCGGCTGGCTGATCAGCTACATGTCCGCGTCAATGATCTGAAATCCTGCATCTGTGTACGTCGTGCGCTCGATGCCCGCAAAAAGAACAATATTCATTTCGTTTGTACTTTTGAGGTTGAATTAAGCCGGAAACTCGACCCGTTACCGAAAAACACCCGACTGATCGACCATTCCGCGCTGGAACCCGTAACTCCGGATATATTCACCAATAAACCGGGCACAAAATCACACATTGTCATTATCGGGGCCGGTCCGGCAGGCCTGTTTTCCGCGCTGTCACTGGCCGAAACCGGCTTGCGTGTAACCCTGCTGGAACGCGGCAAGCCGGTAGAAACACGCATGCGCGACATCGGCCGGCTGCGCTCGCGCGGCGAATTGAATACGGAAAGTAATATCTGTTTCGGTGAAGGCGGCGCCGGCACCTATACCGATGGCAAGCTCTACACCCGTATCAAGCACCCTTTTTTGCGCCATGTGTTGCATACCTTTGTCCGCTTCGGTGCCAGACCGGATATTCTGATTGATGCACACCCGCACCTGGGTACCGACAAACTGGTACGCATTGTCCGCAATATGCGCGAATATCTGTTGAAGCTGGGCGTGGATTACCGTTTCGAAACCCGTGTGGATGATTTACTGATCGCTGATGGTAAAATCACTGGCGTACGCATTGCCAGCGGTGAAGAAATCGTTGCCGATCATGTCATCCTTGCGACAGGTCATTCGGCCCGCGATACCTTTGCTCGTTTACAGCAACTGGGCATCAAAATGGAAGCCAAGGCATTTGCCGTAGGGGTGCGTGCCGAGCATCCACAGGAACTGATCAACAGCATCCAGTTCGGAACAGCCGCAAAACACCCGAAACTCGGTGCCGCCGAGTACAGTCTGACCCATCAGGCCGGGGATCCATACCTCGGTAAACGCGGTATCTACAGTTTCTGCATGTGTCCGGGGGGCCTGATTGTACCCTCTCCGACCGAAACGGGCGCTATGGCCGTGAACGGCATGAGCAATGCCAAACGTGGCGGCCAATGGGCTAATTCCGGCATTGTCGTACAGGTCACGCCGGAAGACATCGCCCGTCACGGCATCAAGGTCCATCCGCTGATGGGCATTTACTTCCAGCGTCAGCTGGAAACCGCCACATTCGCAGCTGCCGGAAATCAATATGCCGCTCCGGCCATGAAACTGACCGATTTCATGCGTAGAAAGCCAGGTGGCACGCTCGCCCCGACCCGTTTCAAACCTGAAGCCATCCCCTCCGATCTGCATGCATTGCTACCTGACTGGATTGGCAAGGCAATGGTCGATGGTATTCGGGGGTTTGACCGAAAAATGCGCGGTTATATCACGGAAGAAGCCAATCTATTCGGTTCCGAAACCCGTACATCCTCCCCTGTTCGTATCGAACGGGGCGAAGATATGCAGTGTATTACGACACCCGGTCTCTATCCGGTCGGTGAAGGCGCCGGTTATGCCGGAGGTATTGTCAGTGCTGCTGTCGATGGCCTGAAAGCCGCCGCAAAAATCCTTGCATTACATGCCTGATACGGGGTTTCCATTCGCAGGCAATCGTAACGCGAGGATTTTGATTCTGGGCTCCATGCCGGGTAGAAAATCTCTCGCTGAAAACCGGTATTATGCCCATCCGCAGAATGCATTCTGGCCTATAATGGCAGACCTGTTCGGCTTTGATGCCGGATTGGACTACGAAGCACGTCTGGCGCAATTGTGCACACACCATGTGGCGTTGTGGGATGTTGCACATCAGTGCATCCGACCCGGAAGCATGGATCATGCCATTGAAATCGAATCGGTGATCGCCAACGATTTTATTTCCTTTTTCAATGCACACCCGCATATCTGTGCCATCTTTTTCAATGGCCGCAAGGCCGAAGAAATGTATCGCAAGCTGGTTCTTGCCCGTTTGCCGGATGCATTTCAACAGATGCCATTACATACACTGCCTTCCACCAGCCCTGCGCATGCATCCATAACCAGAGCTGAAAAACTGTCGGCATGGAAAATCATCACAGAGCCCCTTGAAAATGGTTCAGCCTGACCCTATTTATTGAATTCAATCATTTCTGAATACCTGAATAACCCATTTTTTGAGGAGAAACCATGACTGCAACATCGACAAAAGAGACCCACGCCTTTCAAACCGAGGTCAAACAGCTGCTGGATCTGATGATTCATTCGCTGTACTCGAACAAGGAAATCTTTCTGCGCGAGCTGATCTCCAATGCATCCGATGCAGCCGATAAACTGCGTTTTGAAGCCACCACCGACGATGCCCTGTTCGAAGGCGACTCCGACCTGCATGTGTTTATCGATGTCGACAAGGATAATCGCACCATCACTGTACGCGATAACGGTATCGGTATGAACCGGGATGAAGTCATCGACAATATCGGCACTATCGCCCGTTCCGGCACCAAAGAATTTTTCGGTCAGCTCTCCGGCGATCAGGAAAAAGATGCTCATCTGATCGGCCAGTTCGGTGTCGGCTTTTACTCATCCTTTCTCGTTGCCGACAAAGTCACCCTGATCACCCGTCGTGCCGGTCTGGAAAAAGAGCACGGTGTACGCTGGGAATCTACCGGTGATGGCGAATATGAACTGGAAACTGTCGAGAAAGAAACACGCGGTACTGAAATCACCCTGCACCTGCGCGAAGAAGCTGATGAGTTCCTTGATACATGGCGTTTGAAATCCATCATTCATAAATATGCCGATCATATCCCGTTCCCTATCCGCATGATGGGCACACCGGTGCCGGCGGCTGAAGGTGAAGAGGAAAAACCGGCCGAGATCGAAACGGTCAATCAGGCTTCGGCGCTGTGGACACGTCCGAAATCCGAATTAACCGATGAGGATTACAATAATTTCTATAAACATATCGGCCATGATTTTGAAGACCCTCTGGCATGGCTGCATCAGAAACTGGAAGGAAAATACGAATATACCCTGCTGCTCTATCTGCCCAGGCATGCCCCGTTCGACCTGTGGCAGGCTGAAGCCAAGCACGGCGTCAAGCTGTATGTGCGCCGCGTATTTATTATGGAAGCAAGCGAAGACCTGCTACCGCGTTATCTGCGTTTTGTACGCGGTGTCATGGATACCAATGACCTGCCGCTAAACGTATCGCGTGAAATCCTGCAACAGAGCCCGGCTATGGATGCGATGAAAAAAGGCGCCACCAAACGCGTACTGGGTATGCTTGAAGATATGGCGAAAAATGCCGGCGAAGCAGGTGAAGATGATACGGTTAACACCGATTATGCTGATTTCTGGTCTGAATTCGGCAACTGCCTGAAAGAAGGCATCATTGAGGATTTTGCCAACCGTGAACGTATTGCCAAACTGCTGCGTTTTTCCTCAACCGAATCCGATGAGCAAAGCGTATCGCTGAGCCAGTATGTGGAGCGCATGAAAGAAGGTCAGGATACCATCTACTTCATCACCGCCGAGACACTGGCCGCAGCCAAACACAGTCCGCATCTGGAGGTGTTCCGCAAAAAAGGCATCGAAGTGCTGCTGCTGTCCGATCGCATTGACGAATGGCTGACTTCCCATCTGACCGAATTCGATGGCAAGAAGCTGCAATCCATTGCCAAGGGTGAGCTGGATCTGTCCGGAATCGGAGAGAATGCCGAAGAAGCCAAGAAAGCACAGGAAGAAAAGGCCAAGGCAGCCGAACCTGCAGTTAAAAAGATCAGGGAATCACTGGGTGACAAGGTTAAGGATGTACGCGTCACCGATCGCCTGACCGAATCACCGGCCTGTCTGGTCTCTGATCAGTTTGATATGAGTTCCAATATGGAACGCATCCTCAAACAGGCCGGACAGGATGTACCGGATATGAAACCGATTCTGGAAATCAACCCGGATCATGAACTGGTTCAGCGTCTGGCCAAGATGCGTTCCAAGGACAAGATCAACGACTTTTCCAGCATCCTGTTCGATCAGGCCATATTGGCCGAAGGTGCACTACCGGAAGATCCGGCCGGTTTTGTTCGCAAAATCAATGCCCTTCTGAAACTGTAACAACGTTTTCTGTTACAGTGACAAGGCCGTGGCATTCGTCACGGCCTTGTTGTTTCTGAAGACCGTAATTCTGTTGATCATGTGACACACGCGTTTCTTTCCAGGGAAACGCTATTCAGTATTCCCATACAGCAGCCTGTGGACCTGCTGGTTTCTTACCGGATGCAATGAATCAATATTCCCCCCAAGCAAGATACCCTACAAATCCAGTGTCAAACTGGCCGGATATTCGAGTGCCTCTTTGACCGACACGAGGAAACGGACGGCATCAGCACCATCGATCAGGCGATGATCATACGACAGCGCCAGATACATCATGGGCCGGATGACAATTTCATCATTTTTCACGACAGGGCGTTTCTGGATATTATGCATACCGAGAATGCCGCTCTGCGGCGGATTGAGAATCGGCGTGGACAGCATGGACCCGAAAATGCCGCCATTGGTAATAGAGAATGTACCGCCCTTCAAATCATCCGGCGTTAATCCGCCATGGCGTGCTTTATCAGCCAGACTCGCAATGCCTTTCTCAATATCAGCCAGCCCCAGCAAATGCGCATCACGCAACACCGGCACCACCAGCCCCTTCTCGGAACTGACTGCAATGCCAACATCCACATAGTTATGATAAACGATATCATCGCCTTCGATATAGGCATTAAGAGCCGGATAGCGGGACACAGCCTGACACACTGCGCGTACAAAAAACGACATAAAGCCCAGTTTCACACCATGTTTTTCCTGAAAGTCTGAGCCGAAACGACTGCGCAAATCCATGACCGCCTGCAAATCCACCTCATTGAAGGTGGTCAACATGGCTGCCGTGTTCTGGGCACTTTTCAGGCGCTCCGCAATGCGCTGGCGCAACCTGCTCATCGGCACCCGCTCCTGAATGCGCTCCCCCGATACAGCCGGTGCTTTCACCGGGGTGGATATTACTTCCGCTTTGGCTTCCGGTTCCTGTTCCGTGATCGGCTGAACCGGCGCTTCAGCAACCGCCTTCGGTTCGGGCCTGGCTGCGGGTTTATTCTTCGGTTCCGGTTTCGGTTTCGGTTTCGGTTTCGGTTTCGGTTTCGGTTTCGGAACAGCAGGAGTTTCAGGCTGGACACTGTCATCAATGATACCGATCACTTCACCCGGCTCAACCGTGGCATCCGCCTGCTTGAATACGCTTTTAAGCACACCGTTATCCAGCGCCGTAATTTCCATGGTGATTTTATCACTCTCGATTTCCGCCAGCACATCATCCACGGCAACCAGCTCACCCTCGCTCTTCAGCCATGATACCAGCGTTGCCTCGGTTTCCGATTCCCCCAGGCTGGGCACCTTGATTTCAATATCCGCCATCGTTTTTACTCCCTGTCCAGTTGTTTGTCCGACAACGCTGCATCCAACAGTGCCGCCTGTTCCTCTTTATGCCGTTTGGCCGAACCCACAGCAGGTGCAGCAGCAGACGGCCGCGAAATATCGTAAACAGTCTGGTTTTTCAGCAATACCCGCCGAATTGGACTGTTCAATGCAATCCATGCACCCTGATTTTTCGGCTCTTCCTGTACCCAGACAACCTCTTCAACTGTTGAATATTTTTCCATTTGTGCGCCAGCTTCGACATATGGAAACGGATACAGGCGTTCAATACGCACCATGGCGATATCACGAATCCCACGTTTCTGCCGTTCTGCCAGAAGATCATAATACACCTTGCCGGAACACAGAATCAGCCGTCGTACCCCGTCTGGCTTAATATCCGCATCGGTTTCACCCAAAACAGGCTGGAAACGTCCGCTAATAAAATCATCCAGTTGCGAAAAAGAGAGCTTATTACGCAACATACTCTTGGGCCCCATCATAATCAGCGGTTTGCGCACCCGGCTCATTACCTGGCGACGCAACAAATGAAACAGCTGTGCCGGTGTGGTCGGGTTAACCACCTGCATATTATTTTCAGCACACAGTTGCAAATAACGCTCCAGTCGGGCGGATGAATGCTCGGCCCCCTGCCCTTCGTAACCGTGCGGCAGCCATAACACCAGTCCGGACATACGACTCCATTTGGTTTCACCGGAAGCAATAAACTGATCAATCACCACCTGTGCCATATTGGCAAAATCACCATATTGAGCTTCCCAGATAACCAGCGCACGCGGTTCTGCTACCGAATAACCGTATTCATAACCGAGCACAGCCATTTCCGATAACATGCTGTCGATAACGATAAAATGGGATATATCGCCGTTCTCCACCTGTCGGATCGGAATCATGGATTTTCCTGTTTTCTGATCATAGACCACAGCATGGCGGTGAAAAAACGTACCGCGTCCGGAATCTTCCCCGGATAAACGTACCCAACCGCCTTCATTGACCAGCGTGGCATAAGCCATCGTCTCGGCACAACCCCAGTCTACCGGCTGATGACCAAGCATCATCTGCATACGGCTCTCATATATTTTTTCAATCCGGGGATGCAGATCAAACCCCGGCGGCAACAAATGCACCCGATGCGCCAGTTCACTTAAAATCACCGCTACCACCCCGGTTTCAGGCTCCACATCGCTGTCACGCAAATACCCGTCCCAACGCCCTTGTAAACTGTTGATCGGGGACGGGGACTTTCCCTTGTCCTTTCGCATCTTCTCAAGGCAGTTGCGGTACTCTTTCACCATGGTCTCGCTGTCTTGCAGGCTGAACACGCCATCGGCAACCAGACGTTCCCGATACACCGTCTCAACTGTCGGATGTTCAGCAATACGGCGATACATCACCGGCTGCGTCACTTCCGGCGAATCGGCTTCATTATGGCCGTGACGCCGGTAGCAGACCAGATCAATGACAATGTCCTCATGAAAGGTATTGCGATATTCAACGGCAATCTCGATAGCCAGGCAACAGGCTTCCGGATCGTCCCCGTTGACATGCAGAATCGGCGCATGCACCACTTTGGCAATATCCGTGCAGTAGGTGGTCGAACGTGCATCGTGCGGATTCACCGTAAAACCAATCTGATTATTGACGACGATATGAATCGTACCGCCAATACGGAAACCGCGCAGCTTGGATAGTTCCATCGACTCGGCTACCACGCCCTGCCCGGCAAATGCGGCATCTCCGTGTACCAGCACATTCATCACTTCGACTCTGGCCTTATCCTGACGTCTGCACTGGCGCGCCCGTACACTGCCCATGGCTACCGGTGTAATAATCTCAAGATGCGACGGATTGAAACCCAGCGACACATGCACAATACCACCGGCTGTAGACACATCGGAAGAGAAACCCAGATGATATTTTACATCACCCTGGCCCTGAGCCGTTTCTTCCAGTTGTGCACCTTCAAATTCGGAAAAAATCTCCGACAACGACTTGCCCATAATATTGGCCAGTACATTCAACCGCCCGCGATGCGCCATGCCGAGAATAATCTCTTTGGCGCCATGCTTGCCCGCCCGCTGAATCAGCGTATCCAGCATGGGAATCAGGCTTTCACCACCTTCCAGTGAAAAACGTTTCTGGCCAACATAACGTGTATGCAGGAAGCGTTCGAATTCTTCGGCATGCATGACGCGCTCAAAAATATGTTTGCGCCTGTCTGCATCGTAAGCCGGTGTCGAACGCAAACGCTCCAACCGCTTCTGAATCCAGTGCTTGCGAGCCGAGTCGGTAATATGCATGAACTCGGGGCCGATATGGCCGCAGTAGGTTTCCGATAACACTGCAATAATATCACGCAGGCGCATTTGTTTACCGCCTGCCAGATCACCGACAGGGAATATGTTATCCAAATCCTGTTCCGATAAACCGTAATAACCCAGTTCGAGCTCGGGACTCGGGGGGCGCGGATCGAGCTTAAGCGGATCAAGATCGGCATGCAGATGTCCATGGATGCGATAACCATGAATCAGATAAAAGGCGCGTGACGGGTATTCAATATCATTCTGAACATGATGCCCGAGCGGAGCATTGGCAGGCCGAATGACCGGAGCCATGTGTGCAAGCATCTCACGATGATCGGGGCTTTTATCTGTCTCTGTGCCGGATAACCCGGAAAAATATTTGGCCCAGTCCGCTGGTAATGAGGCTGGATCCCGCTGATACTGCTCATAAAGCTGCTCCAGATACGAGCCGCCCGCACTGAACAGGTCATCGTCGATAATTGATTGAATCTGTTTCGACTGACTCACACTTCCTCCAAATCCCTGACGTAATATCTCATGAAGTAAAATAAAACGTTTCACTTCCCATCAGTAAAAACCCCCGAATGAGCCTTTTACGAAGAGAACAAACATAGTCCCATGCAGGATGACTGACCAGCCCCTATCCCCGGTTTTATTACTATCCGTAACGAAACCAGTACCACAACATGCCCATATATTCATGCAATCCGTCAGCCGAGTCCGCCATCACATCCCAGTGCGGCAGCCAGCTTCTGATATCGTAGGCCGATCTTTTCACCACATAATCGCACGGTGCTGCCACCACATCAAAACCTTGTTGTTCAAAAACCCGAACCGAGCGAGGCATATGCCATGCCGTTGTCACCAGCACGATGGTTTGTATCCCCACGGATTTCAGTAGATGCCGTAAATTGGCCGCATTTTCCCAGGTATTATTGGCTTTTGTTTCCACATGAATGCTCGATTCGGCGATACCAAGACGCACCAGCATACGCTGCATTAATATACCCTCCGGTTCCGTCGTTTCTGACAATACGGCACCACCGGTCGCATAAATATCCAGACCCGTTCGATGTGCCAGATCAGCGGCATAAACCGTGCGCATCAAGCCATTGCGGGACAAAGCATCATGTCCGCCATATTCCGGCGCCTTTTCTTCTATACCGCTGCCAAGCAATACAATCACCGGACTTTTACTTTTGATCGCCTCAAACGATTGAGTTTGAAAAGCCGGATAACGATTCTCCAGCGGTGATAAAAGCACATCCCGCACCGGCTCAATAGACAACAACCACAGCGCCAGCATCGAGAATGCTATCAGCCCCCTGCCCCAACGGCGTTTCCAGCCCATTAATCCGACAACCGCCAGCACAATTAACAACCCCGGCGGCAACAATAGCTGGGACACCGCCTTGCTGATCAGCAGTGTCATGCTTTAACGCCAGTGCCGGTGTTCGTTTTCACCCAGCCAGCAACAGGAATGGTTTCCATCAATACAGTGTATATTCAGATCAGCCTCAGCAATCCTTTCATTACCATATCGGTATGGCTGATAATACCGATAACCTTGCCTCCCTCCACCACCGGCGCACGCGATAAACCAAGCCGCCCGAATAATGAACTGGCATAACGAATATCCATATCCGGATGCACTGTCACGGCCGGCTTGGTCATGACCTCATAAATACTGACCCGATCCGGTGAACGGTTCGCTGCCAGAACATGCCGTGCAATATCGGCAATCACCACAATACCGTATTCATCAAATTCATGCCGTTTATCCACGATCAGGCATTTGGTTTCGACATGGCGCATTACGGCCAGCGCCTGCCGCACTGTTGATATCCCTTCAACCATATCATACTCTGTTTTCATCACATCCTTGACCGTGATGACGCCTTTTCCGTCCGGATCAATTTTGATTTTGCCACTCATAGCTTTTCCTCCACTTCATCCATCAGGCACATGATTTGACCGCCGAGCCCGACTGCATCCTCAACATCCAGTTGAAAGGCTACACCCGATCCGGGGTCATCTTCAAAACCGGCTTCTTCTGCGATGCGTTCAAGGATATTACGGCTCAAATGCTCCTCTACCAGGAACAGCACCATGTCGCGCTGTGCCTCCAGCGCCAGACCAAAGAATGTTTTTTTCGGATTCAACCCCTCACCACGGGCATCGCCCACCACTGTTGCACCGGTAGCTCCGGCTTCACGTGCAGCAGTCATAATCTGGTTCGTTTTGGTGTCAGCCACCAGTGCAATCAATAATTTAAAACGCATCGCTATCCTCCTCCTTCTTACCCATCCCCTGGCCTTTCATTTTTCGCCCTTGCATTTTCCTGCCTTCGTTGTTCCAGCCAGCGACTCACCTGGGCATATCCCATCACACTCATGATGGGAAACACACTGGCAAATGCAATCAGACCGAAGCCGTCAATCAACGGGCTCCGGCCCGGAATAGTTTCCGCCAAACCAAGCCCGAGCGCAGCCAGCAATGGAACCGTAACAGTGGATGTGGTCACACCGCCCGAATCATAAGCCAGGGGGATAATCATGGCCGGTGCTCGCGTGGTCTGGGCAATCACCACAATATAAGCCACCATAATATATAGCCACAGATCGGTGCCGGTAACAATGCGATAGCAGCCGATGGATACGCCAATCGCCACGCCGAAAGATACAGCCAGACGCAAGCCCCAGGCAGAAATCGCACCACCGGAAACCTGGTCCGCCTTCATGCCTACAGCAATCAGGGCCGGCTCCGCCAGCGTGGTGGCCAGACCGATGGCAAATGCAAAAGCATAGACCCATCCGAAATGTTCCCACTGTACCGTCGTAATTGTGGAGGCTGCCGAACCGTATAAAAAGGAGGGGTCGGTCAATTGCGATGCCATCACTTCACCAAGCGGAAAAATTGCTTTCTCCAGCCCCATAAGAAACAACGCCAGACCCAGTAACACATAGACAAACCCACGCACCACACGCCACACATTGGCAATGGGTTGACGCAGCACCAGCAACTGAAATCCCAGCAGTACAGTGATAATGGGGACAACATCACGCAGCGTCGATAGCAGTGTATCTCCGAACAGTGTGAACAGGCTCATAAAATCAACATCCCGTACGCCATGACGAAAATCATCGGCAGCAATGACGCAAACGCGATCAAACCAAAACCATCCAGCAACGGATTACGCCCGCGAATGGATGTTGCCAGCCCGATGCCGAGAGCCGTGACCAGCGGCACCGTAATGGTTGAGGTGGTCACCCCGCCCGAATCATAGGCAATGCCGATGATCTCCTTCGGTGCAAAAACAGTCATCACCACCACAAGCAGATAACCGGCCATGATACAGAA
>WFUI01000114.1 GCA_015485035.1 Mariprofundus sp. | reverse complement strand
TCGGTGCCTGCCTTGCACTGGAGCATCCGATGACAGTGGCCTATCTCGGTCCTGAGGGAACCTTCAGCCATACAGCAGCTACCCGACAATTCGGGGCAACACCAAAATACCTGCCCTGTGGCTCACTTGAAATGGTGTTTGATGAAGTGGAATCCGGCCGCGCCACCTATGGTGTCGTACCGGTGGAAAATGCATTCGAGGGCGCAGTCACGCCTACACTGGATCTGTTCGCCAATTTGGAACGCGATATTTTTATCTGCGCCGAGATACAGTTATCCATTCACCATCATCTGTTCACCTATGCGGAAAACCTTGATGATGTCGAGATAGTGATTTCGCATCCGCAACCGCTGGGACAATGCCGCAACTGGCTGGCTACACACATTCCCGGTGCACAGTTGATGGAAGCATCTTCAACCATTCGTGCCGCCCAGATTGTGGATGAAGCGAAAGAGACCGACAACGGTGCCCTGGACTGGAAAACATGTGCTGTAATCGGGCCATATTCGATTGTCGATCAATCAGGTCTGCCACTGATGAAGCGTAATATTGAGGATTTTCATGATAATACGACCCGCTTCTTCGTAATCGGACAACATGATTCGCCTGCTTCGGGCGAAGATAAAACATCGCTGGTTATGTCAATCAGGGATGAACCGGGAGCGCTGCATAAGCTGATCGCATCCTTTGCCGGACGTAATATCGGCCTGACACGTATCGAATCGCGACCATCGAAGAAAAAACTGTGGGAATATGTCTTTTTTGCCGATGTACAGGGGCATCGGGACGATACCGATGTGGCAGAAGCCATCGCCGAGATTCAATCCAAGCCAGGCGGTTTCATCAAGGTGCTTGGTTCATATCCCGTCTCCAAACCACTGTAGAAGCAATCAACGGAAAATGGCAGCGCTCAGTTACCTTTAAGAAAAACGATCAGATTATCCAGATCAGCCCCTGAGACGCCCTTGAATTTCATTTTGGTGAGAGCGTCTGAATCTCCTGAAAGCTGCCTGACTGCATCCCTGCTACTCTGACTCAACCAGACTCTCAGGTTGGCTTTATCCCACTTCCAGCCACCGACACCTAAAGTACTGCCATATCTGAAACCGGCTACCCGGCCAGCCCTCTGGTTAAATATACCTTTCAAACCGGGGCCGAATTTATTTTTGGTCGAATCAAGATTGTGACATGTTTTGCATTTTTTCATGGCAAGCTGCCTCCCGGCATCCGGGTCTCCACGGTCAACAACTTTCACGATTCTCATTCTGGTCGTGGCAGCATTGCCTGCCGTATCACTAACATCATATTTCAAGGTATAATTTCCCGCCTCTGCCATGTTGACCAGACCCGTTCTTTGAATACCCGCCGAGATATCACCATCCACGTCATCCGTTGCCTTTGCTCCGGCATCAATATAACGCTCCCCTTCTATAATCGTTACCGAATCATCACCATTCAATGTGATAACGGGAGGTGTTGTATCAGGAACAAAAACGACCGACACAAACCTGGAAATACGGACTGCCGCATTGCCAGCTTTATCACTGACGTTATAGCTGATCATATAGGTGCCTGCACGTGATGTATCCACCTGCCCGGAAACTCGAATCCGCCGGGAAATATTTCCATCTACATTATCCCATGCACGAGCTCCGCGATCCACATACGTGTCTCCGACATTGATATGCACCGAGCTGTCTCCGTTCAATTTTATCACGGGAGGGATAGTGTCGACCCTGGCTTCCGGTTTGGCTTCCGGTTTGGCTTCCGGTTTGGCTTCCGGTTTGGCTTCCGGTTTGGCTTCTGGTTTGGCTTCTGGTTTGGCTTCCGGTCTGGCTTCCGGTCTGGCTTTAGAATCAGGTTGAGCTTCAACAACCTTAATAAATCTGTAAACAGCTTTTGCTGCATTACCGGCAGAATCATTCACATTATAGGCCACGGCATACATTCCAGGATGAGCAGCATCCAGCGTACTGACGATACGAAGCCGGCCCGTGATGTCACCATCCACATCATCCATCGCCTTCGCACCGGCATCAACATAGCTGTCACCCACCTTGATTGTGACAGTCTCCGCCCCATTCAGCATTATAACGGGCGCTTTCGTATCCGGTAACTTGGTGCGGCTTTCAGCAACCCCGATTACCGGCATAGCAAACATCAGCAACGTTAACATGGAGCTCATAAATATCCGTTTCACAAATCACTCCTTAAACTTTCCTTGTGATTTATAGTTTTAGGCCGCGACTTTGTCAAACTCACCCCCGACCTGTAACTTCAGCATATCAAAAGACCGAAGCCCCTTCGGGCATTATCGAAGTCTTTTCCTGAGCCGATAATCAGCATCCGGACGCCAAAACCATCGGCAGCGGATAAACGCCCACTTGAGGATCAGATAGTCGTTGACTAACATGGCCGACCGTATTGAAACCCACGGCTTAGATGGCAGACGTTGTCAGTGATTATTCCGAAAACAGCTTCGCGCACTTCTTCGGTACACCCGGTGGGCCACACGGATATTTTGTGGTTATAAATGGGGATAAATGGGAACAATGGTACATATTGACTGGCTGGGCCGGGCGGTGACACAAACATCCACATTGCACCCTTATATTCCGGGTAAACCGGTGGAAACCTTGCTGCGGGAAAAGGGGCTGGATCGCGCAGTCAAACTGGCGTCCAATGAAAATCCCTACGGATCATCTCCGAAAGCGATAGCCGCCATTAAAAAGGCCGCGACAGAAGTGCATCGGTATCCGGATGGCGATGCCACCCAGTTGAAGACATCACTGGCCGCTTTCCATGCTGTTGCTGCAGATCAGATATTAATCGGCAACGGCTCCAATGAAGTACTGGAGTTGCTGATCCGTACTTTTGCCGGCCCCGGAGATGAAGTTGTTTATGCCCGGCGCGGGTTTATTGTGTATGCTCTGGCAGCGCAGGCTGCCGGTGCAACCGGCATTGCAGTACCGGAATCTGACGGACTAACACATAATCTGGATGCCATGGCCGCAGCAGTCACAGATCAAACCAAAATCGTCTGTATCGCCAATCCGAATAATCCGACCGGAACATTACACGACAACAAGGCAATCCAGACTTTTCTGGACAGCTTACCACGGGATGTGATCGTCATTGTGGATGAAGCCTATTACGAATTTGTGGCAGATCAGCTGGGTGATTCCGTACAAAACCTGTCACACCCGGGACTGGTCATCAGCCGTACATTTTCCAAAGCCTATGGCCTGGCCGGTTGCCGTGTCGGTTATGCTGTAGCAAATCATACTATTATCGGTCTGGCCAACCGTTTTCGCGAACCTTTCAACATCAATTTACTGGCACAGGCGGCGGCAGTCGCTGCGCTGGATGACCGGGAATGGGTCATGGAACATGTCGCCAAAACCCTTGCTGAACGTGACCGCCTGGAAACCGCTCTTCAAAGCATGGGTATCTCGGGCGGTCATAGTTTTGCTAACTTTGTGTTGCTGCGCCACACTCAAAGTAGCGCAATTTTGCAGGGACTGGAAAATCACGGCATCATCCCCCGCCCGCTGGCACCCTATGGTATGGCCGATTATCTGCGCATTTCTGTTGGTACAGCCGGGGAGAATACGGAATTTTTGCGTATTCTCGAAACCATCGTACCACATGTTGATGAAACTGAATGATTAGGAGCATCCTGTAATTGTGAATCCGATAAAACACCTTGTAGTGATTGGCACCGGTCTGATTGGCGGTTCGGTAAGCCTTGCCCTGAAAAAAGC
>WFUI01000113.1 GCA_015485035.1 Mariprofundus sp. | reverse complement strand
TGCTTCAGGTGTCGTGCTTCAGATTGACCTGAAGAGGGGATTTGGACAGCATGCGCCGCAAAAAAAAGCATCTCCAAAAGGCAACCTCCATGACAGAAAAGTCTGCACCGAAGCACAATATCACTGATGTTCCGGCTCTGGATAAAAACGCAGCCGGACTGGTGAAAGGTATTCAGCGGCACTACTTGCGTACGCTGGGTCAACATACAAGCAGTCGATCCAATCATTATAAATATCAGGCGCTGGCATACACCATTCGCGATCATCTGATGGAGAACTGGAAAAATACCAAGGATGCTTACATCGAAAAAGATGGTAAACGTGCCTACTACCTGTCACTTGAGTTCCTGATGGGACGTGCACTGGGCAATGCCATACTCAATCTGGGGCTGGACGAAGAAACAGCCGATGCCCTGCATCAGCTGGGTCTGAGCTATGAAGAAAAGATAGAGATGGAGCGGGATGCAGGCCTCGGTAATGGTGGTCTGGGCCGTCTGGCTGCCTGCTTTATCGATAGCTGTGCAACCCTGCAATTGCCGGTCACCGGTTACGGTATCCGCTACGAATACGGTATGTTCCGGCAGCTGATCCAGAATGGTTATCAGGTTGAAGAACCTGACCACTGGCTGAATTACGGGAATGTATGGGAGATCACCCGTCCGGAATATACCCAGCGCGTTCATTTTGGCGGCCATACTGAATGTTACCATGATGATCAGGGCGTTATGCGTTGCCGCTGGGCAGATACGCAGGATGTGCTGGCGATCCCTTACGATACTCCGATTCCGGGCTTCAAGAATAATACAGTGAACACGCTGCGCCTGTGGAAGTCGGCAGCGACGGATGAATTTGATCTGGGTGAATTCAACGCCGGCGACTATGCCGGTTCAGTGGCTTCAAAAAATGCAGCCGAGCATATTTCCATGGTGTTGTATCCGAATGATGCCAGTGAAAATGGCAAGGAACTGCGTTTGCGTCAACAGTATTTTCTGGCTTCGGCCAGTATCAAGGATGTGCTGCGTGGCTGGGTGGAACGCCATGGCCGCGATTTCAGCGACTTTGCCGACAAAAACTGTTTCCAGCTCAATGATACGCATCCGACGGTTTCTGTTGCCGAGCTGATGCGTCTGTTGATGGATGAATACCGTTTGCAATGGGATGAAGCATGGGCCATTACCGGAAAGACCATGGCGTATACCAACCATACCCTGTTACCTGAAGCACTGGAGCGCTGGCCGGTGCACCTGTTTGGTCGTCTTCTGCCGCGTTTGCTGGACATTATTTATGAGATCAATGCGCGTTTTCTTACTGTTGTGGCTGAAAAATGGCCGGGTGATGTGGAGCGCCAGCGCCGCATGTCGATTATTGAAGAGGGTGATGTGCAACAGGTACGCATGGCCTATCTGGCTATTGTCGGCAGCTTTTCGGTCAATGGCGTGGCTCAGCTGCATTCCGACCTGCTGGTCGAAGGGCTGTTTAGGGATTTCAACGAACTGTGGCCTGAAAAGTTCAACAACAAGACCAATGGTGTTACCCAGCGTCGCTGGATGGGGTGGTGCAATAAGCCGTTGTCCAGGTTGATCAATGAGCAGATCGGAGAGGACTGGATTACTGATTTGCAGCAGTTGCGTAAACTGGCACCGCTGACAGAGGATGCAGCTTTTCGCAAGCAATGGGCTGATTGTAAACGGGAAAACAAGGAGCGCCTGGCCAGGCTGGTGAAAGATACATGTGGTGTGGATTTCAATCCCGATGCCATGTTCGATATTCAGGTCAAGCGCATCCATGAATACAAGCGCCAGCTGCTCAATGTGCTGCATGTGATTCATTTGTATGACCGCATCAAACGCGGTGACGCGGATAACTGGACCCCCCGTTGTGTCCTGATTGGCGGCAAGGCAGCGCCGGGCTATTACATGGCCAAGCAGATTATTAAACTGGTCAACAACGTGGCGGATGTGGTTAATCATGACCCGGATGTGGGCGACAAGCTGAAAGTCGTGTTCTTCCCGAATTATCGTGTGTCAGCGATGGAAGTGATTGCGCCTGCGGCGGATCTGTCCGAGCAGATTTCCACAGCAGGTAAGGAAGCTTCCGGCACCGGTAATATGAAGTTCATGATGAATGGTGCAATGACCATCGGTACTCTGGATGGTGCCAATATCGAGATCCGTGAAGAAGTAGGGGATGAGAATTTCTTCCTGTTCGGTTTAACGGCCGATGAAGTGGAAGAGTTGCATGGTCACTATGATCCGAATGCGATGATTGCCGCAGATGTAGATTTCCAGCGTGTGATGAATTTGCTGGAGTGCGGTCATTTCAACCAGTTTGAACCAGGCCTGTTTGCAGGTATTATCGGAGCGATTCGTAGCAGCAATGATCCATGGATGGTCGCTGCGGATTTCCGTTCCTATGTTGATGCGCAACAGCGCGCTTCCGAGGCTTATCAGGATCAGGAAGCTTGGGTGAAAATGAGCATTCTGAATACGGCCTACAGTGGTAAATTCTCCACGGATCGGACGATGCATGATTACAATCGCGAAATCTGGAATCTGGAATCCATACCGCCTAATTCATAAGACAGATCAAGCGGGTTCATGATAAAAGCGCGGGGCTCAGGCTCCGCGCTTTTTATTTTATGGCATTGAAATCAGGAGAGGCCACACACTACATTGCTTTGGTCTATTACTTGTATCACGGACGTTCTGAAAGTCAGTGTATTCCATGTTCAAAAATACGATAATGTGGGTGCAAAGTCATCAGCTGTTTTCTCTGACAATGCTTGCAGCATCAAGAAATCCGGCGCTATCATCCAGTTTGCAGTGCAAGTACATCCACCTTACCTTTTGCATGTATTAGCTCCGGCTCTATCGTTGATAAGCTCCGCATGCCTTATACAAAACATTAATCATGGAAATAACCCGACAGGTAGCTCAGGTGCTTCTGGCAATGGTTGCAGCACCGAGCAGGCCGGCGTTGTCATCCAGTCTGGAGCGCAGCACATCAACCTTGCCTTTTAGTGGTGGAATCAGGTTGTTGTCCAGTTCACGTTTCAGGGCAGGGTGAAGAATATCCCAGCCGCCGCTTAAACCACCGCTGACGGTAATCGTGGTAACATCAAGTAACTTCACGGCCTCGGCGATGGCCATGCCCAGATACATGCCTGCTTCATTGGTAATGGTGAGGGCACATGCATAACCCTGCCGTGCCTGTTCAAAGATTGATCTGGCATCAGCAATTTCACACTGACATATCTCGGTAAATCGTTTTATCAGCGCGGTGGCTGAAGCATAGGCCTCGACACAACCGTGATTGCCACAGCCGCACAGGCGGCCTTTATGGTGTTCAATACATAAATGTCCGAACTCCATGGCCATACCATGTTCGCCGGAATAGGGGATATTGTTGAGAATCAAACCACTGCCGATGCCGGTGCCGAGAGTGATGTGCAACAGGTTGGCGCGACCTTGTCCCGCGCCATATTTTTGTTCGCCGATGGCAGCACACAGTGCATCATTTTCGACTGTGACGCTCATTCCCAGTGTGTCGGATAGTCTTTCTGCCAGGGCAAAATCCTGGAGCAGGGGCAAATTGGGAGAGCTGGCCAGCAGGCCGCTACGCCCATGAAAAAAACCGGGGAAACCCATGCCCAGTCTGTTGGCGCCATGTTGACTGGCAAAAGGTTTAATGGCTTCGGTCAATATTTTGATTACATGAGTTTCTGCAGTTGCCTGTGATGTCTCTGCATGTCGGCTTAATTCAGCCTGAAAACGTGATTCAGCTACGATTTGTCCCTGAGGATCAACGATAGCCAGGCGGATATTGGTGCCGCCGATATCGGCGGCAATGACATGGCTCATGAAGCCAGTATTTTCTGATAGAGCTTAATATAGTCCATAGCCGAGGTTTCCCATGATGAATTACGCTTCAGGGCGCGGTTGCGGATGGCCGACCACTTGCGTGGCTGACGGTACACTTCAATGGCCTGTTCGACAGCGGCATCAAAATCCAGCGGGCTTTCTTTGATAAAATGGAATCCGGTCGATGTGGTTGGGTGAGCTGTATGATCAATCACTGTATCCTTGAGCCCGCCTGTGGCACGAACAACGGGAACTGTGCCGTAACGCATGGCCATCAATTGACCCAGCCCACAGGGTTCGAAACGGGATGGCATGAGAAAAATGTCGCCGCCGGCGTAGATCTGGCGGGCCAGCGCCTCATTGAAACCACGCCAGAAATACATACTGGCAGGATAACTGTCTGCCAGGTGATGCAGCATCTTCTCACAATGACTGTCGCCCGAGCCCAGTACGACCAGCTGATAACCGCGTTCAATCCAGTATCTGGCATTTTCCAGCAGCAGGTCGATACCTTTTTGTTCCGCCAGCCGTGAGATCAATACCATCAGCGGTGTATCAGGAGATATAGTCAGGCCGCATTGCTGCTGTAATGCGGCTTTGCATTTCTTCTTGCCGGCAACTTTACCGGCACCATAGTTGGCAGCGATATGTGAATCGTTGAGCGGGTCCCATTCATTAATATCCAGACCATTGACAATGCCTGATAATTTGGCGCTGTGATCGTGCAGGAATCCATCCAGATGACAACCGTATTCGGGTGTCAGTATTTCTTCTGCATAGGAGGGGCTGACGGTGGTGACCGCGTGAGCCGAGCCAATGCCTGCTTTCATGCAATTAATCTGACCGTGGAATTCAAACCCTCCGGGATGAAAATGATGGCTGGGTATACCGAGGCGGTGAATCCATTCGGCCCCGAATACCCCCTGATAGGCGAGATTGTGAATCGTATATACGCAGCGGGCCGAAGCGATGGAAGGATGGTGCTGGTACTGTGTTTGCAGCAGTAATGGAATCATACCGGTCTGCCAGTCATGGCAATGCAGGATATCTACCGGCTTGCCGAGTTGTGCGGCTGCTTCCAGAGCCACCCTGTCAAACAGCAGGAAACGCAGCAGATTGTCTTCATAGGCACCACCTGAGGGGCCGTAGAGACCTTCGCGGTTATACAGGTCGTCCTGTTCGACAAGAAGGAAATGAAGCCCGTCCACGACTGCTTCATGCAACGGACAGTGGCGCTGGATGCCATCGGCCCACATTTCGATACTGGTATTCAGTGCCGTGGTGGCAATTCCCGATGCTGCAATCTGTCGCCGATAAAACGGCATGATGACGGTTACCGAATGTCCGAGGTGCTGCAGGGCATGCGGCAATGAACCGGCAACATCAGCAAGCCCGCCTGTTTTGGCCAGCGGTGATGCTTCAGAAGCGATAAATATGATATTGAGTCCGGCCATGTTTTCCTCCCTGTTCCATGGCTGGCAAGCCTAGCACATTCCGTTTCATATCTGAAAAGATCAGATGGTACTTGGTATTTTTTACATACGCCGGTAACCTGTTGCTTTACGTATGCACGGTTCATTGGTTTTAGAATATCTTGTCATGAAATATAGGGGGGTGGATTGTGTCTGATCTGACACGGTTGTCTGAATGGAAAAAATTACAAACGCACGCTGAAATAATGAAACAGGTACATATGCGGGACCTGTTTGCTGCTGATCCGGATCGATTCAAACACAACTCGATTCAAGTGGGCGATATGTTGGTGGATTACTCCAAAAACATCACAACGGATGAAACCAAGCAATTATTGTTTGATCTGGCGCGTGCGCGCGATGTAACCGGCTGGACCGAACGTTTGCTCAATGGCGAAAAAATTAATAATACTGAAAACCGTGCTGTGCTGCACACCGCACTGCGTAACCGATCCAATCGACCTATTGTTGTGGATGGTAAAGATGTGATGCCGGATGTGAACAGGGTACTGGAGCAGATGCGCGGATTTACTGAGGCAGTGCGTTCCGGAGCATGGAAGGGCAGTACAGGTAAAGCGATTACCGATATCGTTAATATCGGCATTGGCGGTTCCGATCTCGGACCTGTCATGGTCACTGAAGCACTGACACCTTACGGACGTGATAAATTACACATGCATTTTGTTTCCAATGTTGATGGAACGCATATGGTTGAGACATTGCGTCATCTGCATCGCGAAACGACATTATTTGTGATTGTATCCAAAACCTTTACGACACAGGAAACTATTACCAATGCCCGTACCGCGCGTGACTGGTTTTTAACCCGCGGTGGCACCAAGACTGCGGTGGCCAAACATTTTGTTGCTGTGTCCACCAATGCAAGAGCCGTGTCTGCCTTCGGGATTGATCCGGCGAATATGTTTGAATTCTGGGACTGGGTGGGTGGTCGATATTCGTTGTGGAGTGCAGTGGGTTTGTCGATTGCACTGTATATCGGTATGGACAATTTTGAAGAGCTGCTCGCCGGTGCGCATGATATGGATGAACATTTTCGTTCGGCACCCCTGGAAGAAAATGTGCCGGTGATTCTGGCTATGTTGGGTATCTGGTATAATAACTTTTTCGATGCCGACTCGCATGCGCTATTGCCTTATGATCAATACATGCATCGTTTTCCGGCCTATTTCCAGCAGGGAGATATGGAAAGTAACGGTAAACGCGTAACGCATGCAGGAAAGCCGGTTGATTATTCCACGGGACCTATTATCTGGGGTGAACCCGGAACCAATGGTCAACATGCGTTTTACCAGCTGATTCATCAGGGTACAAAACTGGTGCCTTGTGACTTTCTTGCTCCGGTCGAGACAAAAAATCCGGTAGGTCGTCACCACCCGATGCTTTTATCCAATTTCTTTGCCCAGACCGAGGCATTGATGCTGGGGAAAACCGAAGATCAGGTGCGTGCTGAACTTGAAGCAGACGGGTTGAGCAATGATGAAGTCGAGTTGCTGGTGCCGCATAAAATATTTCCCGGAAATAAACCGACCAATTCAATTCTGTTTCAGAAGTTGACGCCCCATGCATTGGGCAGTCTGATTGCCATGTATGAGCATAAAACATTTGTACAGAGTATCATCTGGGATGTAAATGCATTTGATCAGTGGGGGGTAGAGCTCGGTAAACAACTGGCCAGAAAAATACTTCCGGAACTGGATGATTATGCAGATGTGAAAGGGCATGATTCATCGACCAACGGGCTGATCAATTATTATAAGGAACACAGGAAGGAATAGGCTGGTGGTTATCAATCATGACGTTTCGGGGTATATTCCATATAGGGCAATAACACTTCGACCGGGTTTTATGCGAACAGATCCGGGAAACATGTAATTGAGCACCCGCTGCTAATTTATTGCGTGTGAAGCCATGATTAAAAGTGTTTCACTTGTGATATAAATCACAAAGATTGCAGAATCGTTACATGCATACTTGCCGCGTTTTTAACGTCGCCGATAATAGGGAACGGAACATGGCGACTAAAAGATGGATTCAGAGGAGAATTTGATGAAAGCAAAGTTGTTATGGATGGGTTTATCCGCCCTGTTATTCGTGGTGCCGCCAGCATGGGCGGCAAGTTATAATAATCACTCTGCCAAGGAGCCGTTGTATCCGCTTTCACCATTGGTTGTAAAAAAAGGGGTAGATAGTGTTTATCCATCAGTCGCCGGCGACTTTATGGTGTTCGATACCTATCGTGACGGCATGTTTCGTGTAGAACGTGTATCAAAAAACTCCCCCAATACAACATCCCGTCTGGTTAATCCGATGATTGTTCGAGAGGCCATTCGTTTCGGTGTGGCTGTCAAGGATGGCTCGGTCGGATTTGTCAGCAACAGGACTGGGCCGCTGAGTGCATGGATGTGGCTGGGTAATGGCGAGAGCTATGCCGCCATCGGCCAGATGGGCGGATTTCGCGGTAATGTTCCACCCTACCATCTTAATGCCACGCCGGATGGTAATGTCTGGTGTTATGACACTACATTGCAGAAATTACGTCAGAATGAATTGTTGAACGAATTTGACAAACATCCGTATGTCGAGCTGCTTGGGCAATTATGGCGCACTTATGATTCGAATAACTTTATGCACAAACAGGGATATGCGGCCACAAAAACAGGTAATAAAAACAAGTTTAATCCACCGGTGTTGTATGTGTACAACCGTCAGACTGTGCAATTGAACATGATTCCGAATGCCTTTGACGGTACACTTTCGCCGGATGGCCGCAAAGTGGTTTTTGTGCGTGAAACCAACGGTAATTACGATTTGTGGATGCAGACCGTTGATGGCAGGGAGCTGGTACAATTGACTGATTCCAAATTCGGTGATTTTGAACCGCAATTCAGTCCTGACGGCAGCAAACTCTTGTTTGTCTCCAACCGTGATTATGACGGCACAGTGACGCGAACATCTATTTATATGATGGATATGAAGCATTTTACGATTACACGGTTGACCAATGCTCGCAGCGCAGTGGATGGTGGTCCCGCATGGCTGGATGACAATACCGTTGTGTTCCATTCTGACCGTAACCCCTCCAAGCCGCAAACAGGAACAATTTCCGGCTGGAATATCTGGCAGCTCAAGTTAAATTGATTCAAGAGAAAAGAATGAGCGGGCAGGTATAATGTACAGGATTTTATGGCTGACAGCTGCAATGCTGGCATTGGCACCATCATTACAGGCTCAGGATTTAATGGACTGGCTGCATGATACAGCGCTGCCATCTCACGAGAGCCAGCATTCTGATGCCGGTGAATCCGACATGGCTGAATTGCTCACCCTTGAACCTGGTGAAAGCGAGATGTATCCGCGTGTTTCTCCGGATGGTAAATATCTGCTGGTCATTTCGGGTAAAAGTCGCAAGCCGGTGATTACGCGTCGCCTGATTGAAAATGGAGATCCGGTTAATATCGTCAGTGAGCATGATCCCCTGGCCCTTGGTTCGATTGCCTGGCATGGTAATGATAACGTAACTTTTTTGTCATACCGGGCCGACAGTCTGGGTGTATGGGAAAAGCCGGTGGCCGGAGGCATTATTCGACGATATCAGCGTCTGGATGGTGAACTGATAAGTCCTGTGGTGCTTGATGACGGAGGTGTTATTGCTGTCCGTCTGCGTGCGACCTCGAAACGAATAGGGACATCAAGACATAAAATCTCCACCCCGGGATTTGATAACTGGGAAATGCGGGGAAAACAACCCTATATGGTTTACATCAACAAGCATGGTGTTGAACTTGAACTTGCAGCAGGTATGAACCCGTCTTTGTCACCGAATGGCAAGCGGCTGGTTTTTTCCATGCAGGCTGGACGCAGCTGGCATTTGTTTATGATGAATGTTGATGGCTCCGGTTTGATTCAGTTAACGGAAGGTAGAAATATTGATGTCCAGCCAACCTGGAGTCCGGATGGCAAGTGGATTGCCTTTACATCAAACAGAAACAATGGCTTTCGGGAAGGGGCACACAAGTCCGGCAAGATAAACTGGGATATATGGCTTATTGCTCATGATGGTCGGGGTTTGACCCGGTTGACACAGAATCCTGCAAAAGATGGTGGTCCGAGTATTTCTAATAATGGAAGAGTGTATTTTCATTCGGATCGCAAGGTAAGCAAGGAAGAGAGGAACAAACATCAGGTAAAAAGCAGAACCGGTGGATTTCATATCTGGAGTGTAGCATTGCCGGCAAGGGTTAGCTAAGGAAGCACTGGTTTATTCTGCGTTTCCCTGAAGAGAGATTGATTTACTGCAGAATGCATAAGGGCAATTTGCACACATGCGCCTGATTGAGGTGATACTGCTCCAGGTCAGGCTCTCCGTGTTATCTATGCTTTTGTATCCGAGTCCAGCGCCTGATGTAAATGCTTTAGCTGTTGCTCGGACAGGCGAATATGGCCGTAGTCATTGATTCGCATCAGCTCGTTAATTTGCCGCATTAATTTCAGATTATTGTCGCAATTTTTACAGTTATTGCATATCGACAAGTGTAGTTTGAGTCTTATGCGCTCCCAAAGGGTCAGCGGGCGATCCAGACTATCCGATGCCAGACGGCTGGCATAATGGCAGGCGTGTTTCATGAATCTGTTCCTTTTTCAAACCAGTGCATGTTCAGGCATTTCCGGAGAGTCAGTCGGGCTCTGTGCAGCAGTACGTGCAAATGGGTCGAAGTAATATCACAACACTTACAAACTGTTGGTGTATCCTCTCCGACAATATCCCGCATGCGAAACACAAGTTGCTGTTTTTCCGGTAACCGGCTGATACATAACTCCAGAGTTTTGTGAAACTGTTCGTTTTTGCAGAGGTCTTCAGGGTTTTCCTTCCACGCATTGGGCGCTTCGCTCCAGCTGCCATTGGCATTGAAGAAGGCCGAGGTGGGATCGGACTCAACAGCATCTTTCAGATTTCGGCCGCGAATTTCACGACGAATATAGTCAATGATTTTATGCTTCAGTATGCCCACGAGCCAGGTGCGTATAGAAGATTGACCGGCGAATTTATCATAACCCTTCCAGCCAGCCAGCAGGGTTTCCTGTAACATGTCCTGTGCCAGCTCTTCATTGTGCAGGCGCGACATGGCATAGCGATAAAGATAATCGCCATGTTCTTTGAGCCATGCGTGAGGATTGTCAGGGTTGTTCATGAGAACCGACTCTGCCGGAAGCTCGTCCGGGTTCAAGCTGTCGTTCATCTCACCATTCTTTATATGCGGGCAAATACGGGATCTGATTGTGTAGCAAGGGGGTTGGCGGATGAACGGCAGGCTTTAAGAAAACGCTGATTCATTCAGTAGTTATGCACAGGCTCTGGAGAAGTGGTCAAACCAGTCGCGAGAACAGGGGAAATTACATGGTTCATTTTTTTACCCTGATTTGATGCAATTATCAGCTTCTCGCGAAGACAGGACTGGATGCAGATATCAGGGGTGCTTTAGTATGTGCGGAGTCAAAGGAGAAGAGATGGCAGATGAACAGCCTATAGGCATATTCGATTCAGGGGTGGGGGGGCTGTCGGTTCTTGCACATATCCATCAGCGTTTGCCGGGTGAAGCGTTGCTGTATGTAGCAGATTCAGCTTATATGCCCTACGGGTGCAAACCAGAGGCTGTTATTCAGCAACGTTGCGTGAAAATTTCAGACTTCCTTTTCCGTCATCAATGCAAGGCAATCGTTATAGCCTGTAATACTGCTACTGCTGCTGCAGTACACCATATCAGAGCATCGTATGCCTTTCCGGTTATCGGCATGGAACCGGCGGTGAAACCGGCTGTGTTTCACAGTAGAAGTAAAGTAATCGGAGTATTGACAACCAGCGCGACGTCGACCAGCGATAAATTCAATCGTCTGGCAGCACGCTTTTCACAACATGCAAGGCTGATAGTCCAACCTTGCCCGGGACTGGTTGAGCAGATCGAATCAGGCGAGCTGACAGGGTCTGCAACCCGTGACATGCTTTCATTATTTCTGCAGCCGCTGATCCGACAAGGTATGGATACACTGGTGCTTGGTTGTACGCACTATCCGTTTGTTAGTGCATTGATCAGAGAGATTGCCGGTGATGATATCCTTATTATTGACACAGGTGCTGCGATTGCCTGTGAGCTGGAACGACAGCTTCAGAACCGGCAGTTGTTATCAGAAAATAAGACAGCTTCAATCGAATTCTGGAGCAGCGGTAATACAGAAAAAGTTGCACCTGTGATGTCCCGGCTGTGGGGTGATAAAGTTATGGTAAAGAATCTGCCATACTGAGTTCACCTGCCCGGGTTTTATTTATTCACTTGCACCCGCTTGATTTATGGATACTGTTCGCCCAAATTTTTCATACATAAGGATAAAACCAACATGAGCACAAAGAAAATAACCAAAAAAGAGCTGACTGCAAAAGCTGCTGAGCTGAATCTGAAAGGTGCGGCAAAGCTGCGTAAACCGGAACTGATCCACGCTATCCAGATTGCAGAAGGTAACACAGACTGCTTTGCCCGCATTTCAAATTGCGCTGTCAGCCCATGCCTGTACCGGGCTGAATGCCAGGCTTAAATACGGCATATTTGTAAAGCTAAGCGTGGGCCCAATGTGGCCCACGTTTTCGTTACAGGCCTATACGGTCAGGGTTTGTTAACCCAGGCTGCTTTGATATGATATTTTCTGGCCAAATATTCTTTTTGAGTCTCAGCCTCCTGTTTGCTGGCAAAGCCGGCAACACGTATTCTGTAGCGTGTTTTTCCTTTTGCAGAATAGCGCCCGATGTCGGCAGCAATTCCTTTTGCTTTGAAATCTGCCAGCGCTTTTTTTGCTGCAGGGAGCGAATCCAGTGACATCAAATTGACGACCCAACCGGTATGAGGTTTAACAGAAACAGGTGTAATCGAGGGTTTTTTGGGTTCGGAGGGTTTGCTTTTAATAACATGCTTTCCGGAGCGACGGGCCTCGGTCTGTTTTGCAACCAAACTGCTTAGTGAGGAAAGCTGTTGTTCCAGATGGTCTACCCGCTCTTTCAACGCGACATTCCCCTGGCTCATTTGTTGCTCCAGTGATGAAATCCGCCGTTCCATACGCTGCATTTGAATATCCGGGTTCAATATGGTTTGTGCCTCCTGAGTTTGTGCCTCCTGCTGCGGGATGGCGTCATTATCATGATTGTTCCCGCCCCCGGGATTGAACCAGACCGCAACAGCTGCGATCAGCATGGCAGCAATTGCAAACATTGTGATGGGTTTTATCCCCGGCTTTGGCGTGTCGGATGATGGTGTGGAAGTACTGTCCTTGAGTGGGGATGCTTGAGACTTTCCGGTTTGTTTTTCCGACTCCTTGCCTGCTGTCGGTTGCTCTTGAGCACGGAACGGGGCAGGCTCTTCATTGTTTTCTGATGGATCGAATTCAGTTGGAAATACAGGGTTTTCCGGAATAATCGGTTCCTTTTTTTCGTGCTCTGTTTCTGTGAACAGGTCTGTATCCCATGTGGAATCAAATGAATGTTCCACTTCTTCGGCAGATGGTTCATCCAGTTGCCTGGCAGTGAACAGGTCGTCTGAATCGGTTGATTCATCTTCTTCAATTAATGTTCTGTTTGCAGATTCCGTTGAATCAGCTTGTTCAAAATGATTCAGACTAAAATCATCTTCAGCAATTTTATCCGTTGTTTTATCTGTCATAGAGTTCAGCTCCTGGTTGTCTGATCATCACGGCGATTCATGAATAATGCGGGTTAGATGCAGGTCCAAGCATTTATCCGGATGAACAAAATAAACAACCTGCCTGCATGGGTTTTTCACGCCACGATAAAGATATATCACGGGGTGGGAATATCCATGCGCGATAGAGAAACCGAATCCGGCAGTTCTGTTTCGGCCAGCCAGCCACTTGTGGCTTCAGCAATAGCATCGGCGTAGGGGAGATAGGGCTTGATATCAAGCACTGGCGTGCCATCCAGCATATCATGCCCTTCGATATGCAGAGTTCTGCCTTCTATACTTTTCAGGCATACAGCAGACAATCCGATACTGTTGGGTCGGTGAGGGGCGCGGGTTGCGAGCGTGCCACGTCGGATTTTCGGGCCGCGGGGTGGGATCACTGTCGGATTCCAGCCCCGGTTAAGATGCATCCAGTAAATCACCCAGATATGTGAGAAACCGTCCAGGTCCTGCAGTGCCTGATCAAAATTCATGCCGCCATTGAGTCTGATCTGTGCAGTTTGAGGCTCTCCCAGAACCGGTTGACGGGGTGTTGCAAAACGCTCCCGATAATTACTGTGTACAACGCCGATGGCCTGCATATTGATATGCAGGGAGGCGCTGTCGCTGTGACTGATATCATCAGTATACGATTTTGGCGGTTTTCGTCTTTTGTTTTTCTGTTGTTCCGGTGGGCTCATGTGGTTTCAGTTTCAGGCCGCAGCAATATCAGTTTATTGCCCTTGCAATCCACGATAGCGATACCACCTTTCTGTAATTTACCGAACAGAATAGCATCGGCCAGAGGCTTTTTGATGTGTTCCTGAATCAGACGCGCCATCGGTCGAGCCCCCATCAATGGATCATAGCCGTGTGTTGCCAGCCATGTTTTTGCGGATGTGGTAACATCCAGTTCCACCTTTTTATCTTCCAGTTGTGTTTCCAGTTCTACAAGCATCTTGTCAACAACATGCAGAATAGTTTGTTCAGATAACGGCGCAAAACCGATGCTGGCATCGAGCCGATTTCGGAACTCCGGTGTGAAAATACGTTTTACCGCTGCTTCATCTTCACCCTGTCGCGGCTGCGGATTAAAGCCGACTGTGTTTTGCTGCATTTCAAAGGCACCGGCATTGCTGGTCATGATCAGTACGATATGGCGGAAATCAGCTTTTCTGCCATTGTTATCAGTCAGTGTGCCGTGATCCATAATCTGCAGCAGCAGATTGAACAGGTCGGGATGTGCTTTTTCGACTTCATCCAGCAGCAAAACGGCATGCGGGTTTTTAGTGACGGCTTCGGTCAGTAAGCCCCCCTGATCAAAGCCCACATAACCCGGAGGTGCACCGATCAGGCGGGAAACAGTATGAGCCTCCATATATTCGGACATATCAAAGCGGATCAGTTCCACACCCATAATTCGAGCCAGCTGTCGGGCAACTTCCGTTTTTCCGACACCGGTCGGGCCGGTAAAAAGGAATGAGCCAATCGGTTTTTCAGGGTGCGAAAGCCCTGCACGTGCAAGTTTAATGCTTGATGCCAGCTGATCGATGGCTTTGTCCTGTCCGAATACGGACAGTTTCAGATCCCGATCCAGATTCACCAGACGTTTTTTATCAGATGCATTGACCTGTTGGTGCGGAATACGTGCCATCGAAGCCACCATGGTTTCAATATCGTGAACATTGATCTGGTTACGCTGTTTTTCTTTCGGTTTCACACGCATAGACGCGCCAACCTCATCCAGTACATCAATGGCTGAATCAGGCAGGTTCCTGTCACCAAGATGCCGCTTGGCCAGTTTGGCAGCCTGTTCAATGGCGGCCTGACTGAAACGTACGCTATGGTGTTCCTGTAGCTTTGACTTCAGACCTTTAAGTATGTCGATTGTTTCTTCTACGCTGGGCTCCGGCACATCGACTTTCTGGAATCGGCGCGACAACGCCCGGTCTTTTTCAAACAGGTTACGAAACTCCTGATACGTGGTTGCACCAATGCAGCGAAGTTCACCATTGGCCAGAGCCGGTTTGAGCAGATTGGAAGCATCCATGGTTCCGCCGCTGGTAGCACCGGCACCAATAATGGTATGAATTTCATCAATGAAAAGAACGGCCTGTTGCTCCTGCTCGAGTGCATGCAGCACGGCTTTCAGGCGCTCTTCAAAATCACCACGGTATTTGGTGCCGGCTAGCAACGCCCCCATATCCAGAGCATAAATTGTGGCATGTTTAATGACGTCAGGTGCTTTATTTTCCTCGATTCTCAGCGCCAGGCCTTCGGCAATCGCTGTTTTTCCAACGCCGGCCTCACCGACCAGCAGCGGGTTGTTTTTGCGCCGTCGACAGAGAATCTGGGTGCAACGTCCGAGTTCCTCGCTGCGACCGATCAGAGGGTCGATTTTCCCTTCTCGGGCTCGTTGGCTCAAGTTAATACAAAAACGATGCAGCGGCGTGGTCTCTTGTTCTGGCTTATCTGTTTCCAGTGCAGGTGTTTCAGTCGCAGAATCAGAATGATCACCTTCATTGCTAAGCGCTCCATGCGCCATAAAGCTGACTACATCCAGCCGGGTGACTCCCATGCGATTGAGAAAGTGCACAGCGTGTGAATCCTTTTCGGAGAAAATAGCCACCAGCACATGCGCACCGGTGACTTCGCGCTTGCCTGAAGCCTGAACATGCATGACAGCGCGTTGAATAACGCGTTGCAAGCCGACGCTGGCCGTTGTTTCACCCGCATCATCCGGGAGGATGGAGACATGTTCGTCGATAAATGTGGCCAGGTCATTGCGCAGCGTTTCAATATTGGCATGACATCCGACCAATACACCAAACGCATTGGGGTTATCGAGCAGCCCCAGCAATAAATGCTCGACCGTTACAAATTCATTGCGGCGAAAATGCGCGTTACGAAATGTATCGTTCAGCGTTTCTTCCAGCTCTTCGCTCAAGATACCCATGTTTACATCCTCATTTCAATATAGTTTGCCACAGTAATGATTATACCTGTTCACGCCATGATATCAATACGGTTCACCCAAATGAAACCATGACACCATACATCAATCGTCTGCATCGTGCTCAATAATACAGCGCAACGGATGACCACTGGTACGACTGGCTATGCCAACCTGATGAACCTTGGTTTCTGCAATATCACGCGGGAAAACACCGCAGACAGCACTGCCTTCATGATGAATCTGTAACATTGTTTTATTGGCAACCGTTTCCGATTGATGGAAGAAACGCACCAGAACATCAACCACAAAGTCCATCGGGGTAAAGTCATCATTTAACATAACCACACGATACAAAGGGGGGGGCTGCAGTTGAGGTTCTGCGGTTTCTGCCTCAGGTTTGCGAATAATCTCAGGCATCTCTATATCGTTCATGCGGTGATATTAGAGGCTGTTGGAGAGAACAGCAATGGGTGTTTGGCAGATGCGATTTGGCAGAAACAGCTGCATGGCCGGACTAAAAATATTTCATGGAGTTAGAACTATGGCAGAACTGAAATGCATTTTGTGGGATGTCGATGGCACACTGGCCGATACCGAACGTGACGGGCACCGGGTTGCTTTTAATATGGCGTTTGAAGAAGCCGGGCTGGAACGTCGCTGGGATATTGATACCTATGGCGAATTGCTGGCTGTGACCGGTGGTAAAGAACGCATTCGCTTTGATATTGATCGTGGCGATATGCCGGAGATGCCTTATGAAGATATTGCTGCTCTGCATGCGCGTAAAACAATTCATTACCAGAGCCTGATTGCTGAAGGCCGGATTCCGCTCAGGCCCGGCGTACGCCGTTTGCTGGAAGAGGCCTATGATGCAGATATTACGCTCGGGATTTCGACAACAACAACGCCGTCTGCACTGGATGCACTGATTGAACACTCATTGGGTAAAGAGTGGTTTGACCGTTTTGCAGTACTGGCGGCGGGGGACATTGTGCCGGCCAAAAAACCGGCGCCGGATATTTATCATTACGCCATGGAACAGCTGGGAGTGGCTGCCGAAAATACGCTGGCACTGGAAGATTCTGCCAATGGCTGGAAATCTGCCCGGGCTGCCGGAATCAAGTGTGTGGTGACGGTGAACGGATATACCCGCGAACATGATTTCAACGGCGCTGATCTTGTTGTTACTGAACTGGGTGAACCGGATACTGATGCAGTTGATGTGTTACAGAACCCTCACGAGCTGGAATGCCACCATGTTCAGTTGAAACATTTACAGGCGATTTTACATGGCTGAAATCCGGCTGTTTGACAGCCATTGTCATGTTAATTTTTCCCATTATTCGGAAGATCGTGATGCCATGTTTGAGCGCATGGCAGCTCAAGGTGTGGAAGGGTGTGCGGTGGTTGCCGTTGATCTGGATCATGTGCATGAATTGAGGGCGCTGGCTGAAGCCAGAGATAATGTCTGGTTCAGTGCGGGAGTACACCCCAATCATGAGGTCGAGGTTGAACCGGATGTCGATGTATTGTGCAAACTGGCGGATCATCCTCGCTGTGTTGCGATAGGGGAAACAGGCATGGACTTCTTTCGTGAACATGTCTCACCGGAGATTCAGGAGGCACGCTTTCGTACTCATATTCGGGCCGCTGTTGCGGTAAACAAACCGGTGATTGTCCATAACCGTGAGGCCGATGCTGCAAGTATGCGGATTTTATCCGATGAGGGGGTCACTGAATGCGGTGGAATTATGCACTGCTTTTCATCCGATTGGGATACTGCCAGTCAGGCCATCGACCTCGGTATGTCAATTTCCTTTTCCGGCAATGTGACGTTCAAACGCAATGATGAATTGCGCCAGGTGGCTGCAAAAGTACCTGAAGATTTACTGATGCTTGAAACGGACTCTCCCTATCTGTCACCCATGCCATACCGGGGCAAGAGGAACGAGCCTGCCTATGTGCGTTATGTGGCTGAATGTATTGCCGAAGTACGCGGTATGCCACTTGCGGAACTTGCCCGCATAACCACTGAAAATACCCGGCGGAGATTTAATATCTGAGTGCACTGATGTCGCACCCTTTACTGACAGGCCCGGTCGGGGGCTGGAGATGGCTTTATACGGATTGGCTATTGAAACATTGCTGGACGAAAAGGGTGCAAAGCAGGCAGGTCGATGGCTAAATATAAGGGTTTTCCTTCGCCCTTGTTTTTAACCTGTCAGCTGAGCTGAACGTGATATACATTCATCGTAGATTAACACGTATGGCGTTATCGTTATCTTATCGTGACAGCCGGTTGTCTTTCATAAGGCGTGTTACAGGAAGGAGTTTGGCATGAATTACCTTTCAAAACTCATGGGCCTGATATTACTCTTAACGATATTTAACGCCTGTGCACCGGCAGTTCACACAGATTTTGACAGGAGCTTCGATTTTACCCTGTTGAAAAACTATGCATTGTTACCGGAAAATCAGTCCAACACTGGTCTTGCTATGCTGGATGGGCCTTTGGTTGGCAAGCGCATCACACAGAGTGTGAACGATATCCTGCAGGCAAAGGGTTATATCAATACATCCGGGCCGGACTTTTATGTGTCCTATCAACTGGGAACAAAAACAGAACACGGCAGAGAACCGGGGCCGGTTTACGGCTTTGGTTATTTTGGCGGCTATTACGGGCGGGGCCTTCACGGCAGTGATTTTTATGAAGAATATGAAAAGGCTGTTCTGATTATCAGGTTGTACAGAGACCGGAACAAGTCTGTCTTATTGTGGAAAGGCATATCTGAAAAGAAATTACCGGATCGCAGTACCGGCGCAAAAGATATCGACAACATGATTCATCAGATGGTGATGAGAATATTGAATAAATTCCCACCTGAAGGTAAACAACGGATTCCCTGATAATAATCCCGTTCAGGGAGTTATAATCAAGGTCATCTCATATCTGGTTTCCGAGTGCCTGAATGCGGCTGATTTCATTTAGAAAAGCTTCTCCGTAGCGGGATAGTTTGACTTCACCAACACCGGAGATATCCAGCATCTGGCCCGCGCTAACAGGTTGGACGGTTGCCATCTCGCTACGATCCGGTGTTGGGAAGGTTTATCTCGGCGGATACGATTATAACCGATCCACTTCTGATGCAGGATTTCAATCGATATAGCTATGTATTAAACAACCCACTAGCCTATACCGACCCATCCGGGCATAGCTGGTGGACGAGTTTCAGGGATAGTTTTGTTGTACCTATTGCTCAACAGGTTGTTACCTGGGCTGTTGCTGCAGCCATCATCGTAGGTTCGGCTGCGATTGGAATGCCAATGGACCCATCAATTGCTTATGGAATAGGAGGCTTTACTTCCAGCCTGGCATTTGGAGGAAACGGTAAAGAGAACATTACTTCAGGTGTTATAGCGGCGGCAACTTACAAGATCGGTCATTCTGGTTTCAAGCCCGGAACAAGGTATCTACTACACGGTGCATTGACTGCTACTAATTATGGGATCAATGGCGGCAATCCTCTACAGGGGTTTATACTTGGCGTTACTTCAGCAGGGTTTAACGGAGCAATAGTAGGAGTAAAAACAGGCAATGGGTTTACTGACTTTGCAGTTCACGTAACATTAAGCTCTATGATTGGTGGTACAACGAATGTAGCAATGGGTGGCAGCTTTGCAGATGGTGCAAGCAATGCCGCCAGAATTATGCTCATGAATGATATGGGTAATGTTGTCATGGATCGGTTGACCAGGATGGCGATGGGGCAAGAACCTTACGTCAATACATCTGCAGATAATGCAGCATTTGGCCTGAGGCCCGATAACCCCAATTCAATAAATGTGAACCAGCTGGCGCACAATACTGCGGCTCAAACCTCTTTAGCCGCCGCACTTACCGCTTCAGCTGCAACGATTCCAACTCCAGCATCTCCTGAGCTAATGTTTATGGCAACGGTATTGGGGGTTATTTCGATTGGAGCAACAGGGATTGAATATTTGACCTCTCCCCCTTCTTTTGCTGGTGGAGTATTTGCCGTAGGATCTTCATTGGTTCCAAATCCATACAATATTCCTGTGATAGTTGGTGGCGAAATTGTTAATCAGTAAGGGCTTTACGGGGAAATTGCTATTGTTTACTGGGTTGGGATTCATGGTTTTGAATACTTTGTGGTTTGATAAGACTTGGCTTATGAATATCGGTTTGTTATTCGCTCTAACTGGGGCTGGGCTGCTTGTGAATGGAGGGAATAGTGGACGAAGAAAACAGCCTTAGAAATAAGGCTAAAGTAGGAGCAGCTGCTTTTGTAGCGGGGTTAAGCTTAATGTATTTAGGAAAAGCATGGTTTGATTTGAGGTGGTTGTTTTTATTGGTTCCTTGTATGTTTTGGGGAGGCTTAAAAGTTGCGGAATACTATCGTTACCTGTTAAGGCAATAACCGGGGCGAAAAGGGGACAGTATACTCTTTTCTTGTATTGAGCGTGTTTTAAGCCTGGAAAAAAAGGGACAGTATATCTTTTCTTGCATTGAGCATGTTCTGAGCCTAAGAGAGGCAGGGGTCAGCCCTTGGAAAAAGGGGACAGTATATTCTTTTCTTGAAAGAGGCAGGGGTCAGCCCTTGTATTACGGATTATGAATTACGGTGATAGTTTACTAAATACACCAATTATATGACGGTTTCGGCAATCAGGTGGTCACCGATCATATCTATCATCCGTTACGCGGTACGCTCAAGCAGATCAAAAGCCGCAATGCCGCCGGTCGCACCGTGCAGTCGAATCTTTATGTCTATGATGCACTCG
>WFUI01000112.1 GCA_015485035.1 Mariprofundus sp. | reverse complement strand
TTAACCACGACGGCACGAAGTAAAAACACATTCTATTATTTGAATAAACCATAAAACTTTGTGCCTCTGTGTCTTTGTGGTAAAAAATACCTATGACGTACCTGCATCCAGAAACTTGCGCATGCCGCGCAACGCCTGCCGGGTTCTGTGTTCATTTTCGATCAGGGCAATGCGCACATATTCATCACCGTAATCACCAAAGCCGATACCCGGTGATACAGCCACGCCGCCCTGTTTAAGCATCTGTTTGGAAAACTCCAGCGACCCCATATGCTTGAACTCATCAGGTATCTCGGCCCAGACAAACATGGTTGCCTTCGGTTTTTCAGCCATCCAGCCCATTTTATGCATCCCGTCAATCAGCACATCTCGACGCGACTGATACATCAGCCGAATCTCTTCGACGCATTCCTGCGGCCCGTTCAATGCAGCGCATGAAGCAATCTGCAAGGGCTGGAACGTACCGTAATCGAGATACGATTTGACCTTGGCCAAGGCTGCGACAATATCCTTATTGCCAACCATAAAACCCATACGCCAACCCGGCATATTATAAGTCTTGGACAATGAATAAAATTCCACTGCCACATCTTTGGCCCCCGGCACCTGCAGAATAGACGGGCACTGATAACCATCAAAACAAATCTCGGCATAAGCGATGTCAGAAATAACAATCAGATCATTCTCTCGCGCAAAATCGACCAGCTTGACATAAAAATCCAGATCCACCACCTGTGCGGTCGGATTGGACGGGAAGTTAACCACCAGAATCTTCGGTCTTGGCCATGAATCCTTAACAGCCTTCTGAACATCTTCAAAATAATCACGATCCGGACCCATCGGTACATGGCGGATATCGGCTCCGGCAATAATAAAGCCGTAAGGGTGAATCGGATAAGCCGGGTTGGGTGTCAAAATCAAATCGCCGGGTGAAGTAATTGCTACCGCAAGGTGAGCCAGACCTTCCTTTGAGCCGATTGTCGCAATCGCTTCTGTTTCCGGGTCCAGATCAACATTAAATTTTCGTTTATAATAAGCGCATACCGCGCGTCTCAAGCCGGGAATGCCACGCGACACCGAATAACGATGATTCCTGCCGTCCTGCGCAGCTTCGCATAGTTTATCGACGATATGCTGAGGCGTCGGCTGATCCGGGTTACCCATACCCAGATCAATAATATCTTCTCCGGCATGGCGCAGCTCCATTTTCAGTTGATTCACAACTGCAAACACATAAGGAGGAAGACGTTTTATCTTTTCAAAATCGCGCATGAATCAGGCTCTGGCTCCGGTATTTGTAGCATAGTCAGGGAGATGCTGATGTATCACCATTCTGGCAAAAATCAGTCCGCGCAGGCAAAACCGTTGTTTTACTTTCGCTTATAAATCAAGCATTAACGCTGATTTAATTCGCGACATCATGCCGCTCTCCTGTCGACGGTATAGCCATCTCATTCACCTATCCTGATGAATGATGGCAGACCGCCCATAAACTGCGTGGAAGCACCCAATGAATCAGCGCCGCCTGGGGGTGGGTGAGACTACGAAGCAGGCCTATTTGGGTCAAGGAAGGAACGGTAAAGAGCATAAAAAAGGCTCGCCACGAATGGCGAGCCTTTTTTATGAATCACTGATATTTCAGATCAATGCTTTACATCTTTCCATACTTCTTTCTTCAACAATCCCAGTACGATAACCAGCAGAATCAGGAAGCCCATCACCCAGACACCGATGGTATGGCGCTCATTTTGATGCGGATCGGCAATGAATGCCAGGAATGCAGCTACATCCTGAGCCTGTTGATCCAGTTCTGCTGTGTCGGACTCGTCATGATCCAGCCATCCAAGCGGATCCGGCATGGCAATCCGGTTGCCCGGAAAATACTCATTGAAGTTTCCATCAGGCACTTTCCCGTGGGGATCATGTTCAAAACCGGTCAGGATGGAATAAACATAATCCGCACCGCCACGACGGGCACTGGTTATAATGGACAGATCCGGCGGAACCTTGCCGTAGGAAACCTCAGCATCTTCAGGGCTCAGGTCAGTTACCATACCTGCAGCCAGAGGATGCTCTCCACGCAGCTCGTCTACTGCTTCCCGTGAAAGGCCGATTTCAGGATAATCCATCAAACCTTTGTAGGTAACATACACCGCTGAATGGCAACCCATACAGACATCCGTGAATACAGTCAGACCGCGGCGAATCTGTTTCTGATCAGTAACATCAACCTCAGCGTGCTTGAGTGCCACGCCACCTTCGTTGGCATGAGCGCTAATCGGCAGGGAGAAGACGACTGCAGCAGCCGCGACAATTAGAAATTGTTTCAACTTCATCTTATATCCCCTCCGGAAGCGGTTTGGTTTTTTCAAACTTCGGCAGTATTGGCAACAGCAGGAAGAATGCGAAATAGTATGCTGTTGAAATCTGCCCAATCAGTTTCAACGTAGGCGTAGGTGCTGAGTGGCCACAGTAACCCAGTATAATCACGTCGATAAAGAACAGTATCACCATGATTTTGTACATCGGACGGTAACGCGCTGAGCGCACAGCCGATTTGCACAGGAACGGCAGCAGGAAAAGAATCGCTAAAGAGCCACCCATAGCCAATACGCCGATCAGCTTGCTTTCAAACGAACGCAGAATCGTATACCACGGTGTCAAATACCAGACCGGTGCAATATGGGCCGGAGTCTGCAAGTTGTTGGCCGGCACATAGTTATCCACTTCAATGAAGTATCCACCCATCTGCGGGTTAAAGAAGATAATGTAGCAGTAGAACAACAGGAATACAGACACACCGAATGCATCCTTGATGGTGTAGTAAGGGTGGAATGGAATTTTCTCTTCATCCTTATGGATATCGATACCCTCAGGGTTGTTGGAGTGCACCACATGCAGGGCATGTACGTGACCGCCAACAATCGCTACCAGCAACAGCGGGAACAGATAATGCAACGAGAAGAAACGGTTCAGTGTTGGGTCACCAACTGCAAAACCACCTCGGAGAATCTGCTGCAGATATTCACCAATGACAGGCAATGCGCCAAACAGGTTGGTAATCACGGTTGCACCCCAGAAGGACATCTGACCCCAGGGTAACAGATAGCCGAAGAAGGCTGCGCCCTGCATAATCAGCAGGATGACCACGCCGATAATCCACAGCAACTCACGCGGCGCCTTGAATGAACCATAATACATACCGCGACCGATATGCAGGTATACCACAACGAAGAACATGGATGCACCAACCGCATGCATATAGCGGATCAGCCAGCCGAAGTTCACATCCCGCATAATGCGTTCCACCGAATCAAACGCAACCGTGTAATGTCCTGTCGTGAATGCAGCCGATGGTTTATAATACATGGCCAGGAAAATCCCGGTCAGGATCTGCAGCACCAGCACCAGCAGTGCCAGCGAGCCGAAGTTCCACATATAGTTCAGATTCTTTGGAACCGGATATTCAGTCAATTGCGATTTCAGAATCGCTTCAGCACCTGTTCGTTCATCAATCCAGCCGAACAAGCGAGTTTTCATCATTTTTTCTAACACATTCCCCTCCTTTGTCCGATTAGCCGATTACGACTTTGGTGTCTGAAAGATACTTGTATGGCATCAG
>WFUI01000111.1 GCA_015485035.1 Mariprofundus sp. | reverse complement strand
GATGATTATCGCCGAGCACCCCGACAGCAACTGGATTCTGCTGGCGTCCATTATCATTATCGCGCGTGAAATCATCATCTCCTCGCTGCGCGAATGGATGGCCTCGCAGGGCAAGGGCGACCTGGTGGTGGTGTCCTTCGTCGGTAAGGCCAAAACCGCCGGCCAGATGTTCGCGTTGCTGTTTCTCATCTACCAGCACGACATTTTCGGCCTGCCCACCTTCATTTTCGGGGAAGGGCTGCTGGTATGGGCGGCCATTCTTACCCTGATTTCGCTGGCCAAATACCTGGCCGCGGCCTGGTCCACAATAAAATCATCAAGTTAACCAGGATTGCTTCAGATATCGCTTGACAGCCGGGCGCGCCCGGCTAGAATACCCACCTGCAAAACGTACGCGGGAATAGCTCAGTTGGTAGAGCGCAACCTTGCCAAGGTTGAGGTCGCGAGTTCGAACCTCGTTTCCCGCTCCAGTTTCTGAAAAAACCCTGTCATGCAGGGTTTTTTCATTTATACCGCCCGAAAAATACGGTATAAAGCACACACCGGCGGAATGGCAGAATGGCTATGCAGCGGATTGCAAATCCGTGTATCTCGGTTCGACTCCGGGTTCCGCCTCCAAATAACAGGTGCGAGTAGCGAGGGTAGAGGGGCAAGGAAAGGTGACTTGCAGAAAGTCTACAGTCCTCGCTTCCTGAACTCTTGCACTATATCTGCCATGGGCTGATGAATCATGGTCATTCATCCTTGCCCCTCTCACCTTGCACCTTGCCACTCATCTTCAAGCCCAGGTGGCGAAATTGGTAGACGCAAGGGACTTAAAATCCCTCGGTGGAAACACCGTGCCGGTTCGATTCCGGCCCTGGGCACCAATTCCCTTTTCCTTTGCCACTGTGCATTTGGTCGATTGGGTGCTTGTACCACTGAATCGAACCGGCTGCCGGTTAGATTACGAATCACATCCCTGTGATTCGCCCTTCGGGTTGCGGCTGAGAAACGCCGCAATTCAAAATCGTTCCAGACGATTTTGTCCGGCCCCGGGCACCATTTCCCCTTTTTCCTATACCTCCGCGCGTTTGGTTGGTTCAGGAGCTTGTACCACCGAATCGAACCGGCTGCCGGTTAGATTACGAATCACATCCCTGTGATTCGCCTTTCGGGTTGCGGCTGAGAAACGCCGCAATTCAAAATCGTTCCAGATGATTTTGTCCGGCACTGGGTGCCATACATCCTTCTCCTGTACACGTGGGCATGTGGTCATTCCTGTGGTCGTACCACCAAATTGAACCGGCTGCCGGTTTATACTCATTCCTCGCTGCACCGTGCGGTTTCCTATCTTCCAATATATCAATCACTTACTAGTTAAACTAAATAAGCAGTGTTAGTATTTGAAGCAATAATAAAAACATGGAAAACGGTAGATTGCGATGAATGTCACAACAATTGCGATATTGTGCTGATTCGACAGTTGGGACGGTTTGTATGGCTAAGCTAATTCCAAATTTAAGCTCTTGCCTGTCGAGGATGACTCCTGGCGAGAAGCGACTTGCTCGCCGTTTAGAAGCGTTATTGGATGATGATTATCTCGTCTGGTATGACATACCTGTAGGAAAGCGTAATCGTTACCCCGATTTCATTGTGCTACATCCTTCACGTGGCCTTCTGTTTCTAGAAGTTAAGGATTGGCGCCTGGAAAACATCAAGAAAATTTCCAAGTCGCATGTCGAACTGCTCACCAACAACGGGCTGGTCAGCATGCCAAACCCTATCGAACAAGTACGGCAGGGGGCTTACCAAGCGATCAATATGCTGTCATCCGATCCATACTTGGTGGTAGATAGTGGCAAATACAAAGGCAAACTCAAATTTCCTTACGGTTATGGCGTGGTTTTTACTCACATTAACCAGAGAAATCTGAACAAAGCGCTAACAGAAGACGGCATGTCAGTGCTGCCTGATCATATGGTGCTGTGCAAGGATGAAATACCTGAAAATATCGATCCTGAAGAATTTCAAAGCCACTTATGGGGCATGTTTAATACAACATTCGAGCAGCAGCTGAGCTTGCCGGATATCGAACGCATCCGCTGGCATCTCTTTCCTGAGCTGCGTATTGAAGTAGAACGGGATGATTTGTTCATTGAGGTTGATACACAAGGAGAACAACCGAAAACTGGCGCCAATATCCCAGACATAATCAAGGTGATGGATCTGCAGCAGGAACAACTGGCGCGTAATCTGGGTATGGGGCATCGCGTCATCCACGGAGTTGCCGGATCCGGCAAAACCATGATCCTAGGTTTTCGTGCACAACAACTTGCACAAACTCTGTCCAAGCCCACACTCATACTCTGTTTTAACGTTTCGCTTGCCGCACATTTGCGGCATTATGTGGCAAAAAAAGGTATACAGAACAAAGTCCAGGTTTATCACTTCCATGACTGGTGTGGTCAGCAGCTCAAAACCTATAACTGCGATGTGCCAGATGGAGACGCGCCTTATTTTGAAAGGCAGGTTGCTGCCGTTATCGATGGCGTGGAAAAGTCACATATACCGCGCGCACAGTATGGTGCTGTGCTCATTGACGAAGGACATGACTTTGAGCCCGAATGGCTACAACTTATCACGCAGATGGTAGACCCGGAAACTGACTCACTTTTGCTGCTTTACGATGATGCGCAATCAATTTACAAAAAAGGTAAAACCATGGACTTCAGTCTGTCAAGTGTCGGTATCAAGGCGCGGGGTAGAACAACCATCCTCAAGCTAAATTACCGTAACACCAGAGAGATACTGGAGTTCGCCTATAAATTTGCACAGGAATTCATCGTCGAAACCGATTCCGATGATGACCACATTCCGATCATAGCGCCCGAGTCCGCTGGTGGCTCTGGACCTTATCCCGTCGTCAGAGCTTTTGATGACGAAAGGCAGGAATATGACTTCATCGTTCGTTGTATTACCAAATGGCTGAAGGCAGGCCGTGACGCCAACGAAATCGCTATCCTCGTACCCAACAAAAAAACAGCAGAAGTACTTTCAAAAAAACTAAACACAAAAGGCATATCAAATGCCTGCCTAGTTGATAATAAGACAAAAGCTCAATATGACCCGGAAAAAGAAGTGATCACCATTTTGACTATCCATAGCTCGAAAGGTCTGGAATTTCAAACTGTCATTTTACCCTCAGTTCAAAAGATTCAATTTGTTGCCGAAGATATACTTGATCAGGCAAAGCTCATCTACGTCGGTATGACTCGCGCGCGAACCGAGCTGCTAGTAACATCAAGCGGTCACGCAGATTTTACGGATAGGTTGTTGGATATGGTGGCACCATAATCATTTTCGATGATAGCTAGTATGAATAGGGGCTGGTGAATAGAAAAACTATAATATTTGATTTTGTAAAATGTCGAAGAGAAACTGGAACACTGACGAACAATTGCTGGCATTAAGGCTCTATTGTGCGTTGCCATTCGGTAAATTGCACCAATCAAATCCTGAGGTGATTACCGTTGCGAATGCGATAGGCCGTACGCCTTCGGCTGTTGCGATGAAAGCATGTAATTTCGCAAGCTTGGATCCTGCGTTGGATCGTAAAGGTCTAGGCAATGTTTCCCGAGCCGATGAAGAACTTTGGGCCTCATTTCAACAGGATTCTGATGCTGTTGCCTCTCAAGCGGAAGTGGTATTTGAAAAATTAGTTGGCAATGGTTTGCATATAAGCAAGGATAGTAAAATCTCACTACCTGAAGGTGAAACTGAAATCGTGAGAGAGGTGCGAACTAGGCGTGTTCAGCGATTCTTTAGAAGCGCTGTGATGGTGGGTTATGGCTATCAGTGCGCGTTATCAGGACTGTCCGTGCCTGACTTGTTAATCGCTAGTCATATCATCCCATGGAGTGTCGACAAGAAACGACGAGCAGACCCAACTAATGGAATCGCATTAAATGCTTTATATGACCGTGCTTTTGATAAGGGATACATATCATTCGACAGTGACTATCGCGTTTTGCTATCACAATGTTTGCGGCAAGAGATGAAAGATAAGGTGTTTGTTAAGGAGTTGTTCAAAATTGAGGGCAAGCGGTTACATTTGCCTAATCGTTTTCTCCCTGATGCAGATGCGGTCAAATTTCATAGAGAGATAATATTCAAGCAATGAAAACTGGATGATAAATGTGGACGAAAAATCAAAATATGACATTATGTGCATTGAGCGTGGGGATGTGGAATATCTCCGGAATATTGCCGAAATGCTGATGAATAATGATTCTGAACTACAAGCCCAGGTCGAACATATTTCTAAAGCTTTGCTTGGAATTGCGGATGCGGCCTACGAACTGGAACAGCTATAAACCGTAAGTTCGTAAAGCGACAGGGGTGATTTATCGTGAACCGTTATTCCGAAAGTGATCGTTTGTAGTGCTGTCTAGTTCATCTTGTCTTTTTCATTATCAGATACGCCAGCCTCTATCGCATCCCCCTCAACAGCCGCCTCTTCACGCTGATACTGCACATTCAACAGCGCAGTGAAGGCGGACAGGTCGCCTACCAGTGCGCGGGTGGTGATTTCGGCGATGACCACTGCGATCATGCCGGGCAGGATGATGTTGAGGTTGCCGGTGAGCTCCATCAGTGCGACCAGCGCCGCCAGTGGTGCTCGCAGGGTGGCGCCCATCATGGCGACCATGCCGACCATGGCGTAGAAGCTGGCGGAGCCTTGCAGTTGTGGCAAGCTGTGTGACACCAGCATGGCGACGATGCCGCCGACTGCGCCGCCGGTGATGAGTGATGGGCCGATGATGCCGCCGGGCAGGCGGACGCCGACCGATACGGCGGTGGCAATCAGTTTGGCCAGCAACAGCAGGGTCAGCGCCTGTAAGCCTGTC
>WFUI01000110.1 GCA_015485035.1 Mariprofundus sp. | reverse complement strand
TTTCAACCTTGTCCCCATGCCCGCCGCTAAAATAACAGCGCGATCCATTTGCTCCATGCCCATCTCCCCTTTGCTTTATCCTTAGGGTACTCTGAAAAACGCAGCACCCCCCTTGACCAAAATGATTATAAATCTTGAACCGCAGAGTACGCAAAGTTGCGTAAAATGAAAATCGGCATGATCACACACACCGGCAATCAACGCCTATGTCCGGAGCACTCCAAAGCAGTGGAAGAGCAATGCCGCCAGACCACTTTTTTCCCTGCTTGTGCAGGGAAAATGCTTTTGGCATGGCTCACGCCTTCAGCTTTTCAATCAACTCCGGCATTTTTTCCAGTGCAGCCTGTCTGCCCTTTTCAATTTCCTGTTCCGGATTCGAAAAGTCATGCCACTGTGTAAAACCAACCAGCGGTTCGATCAGCACATCCGCAAATGACTTGTTATATTTACGCAAATATAGTGATTTGACCTGAGTTGCCCAATCCAGCATACCATAAACATTAGTCGGTTCATTTTCTTCCCCCGGTCGGGAACCCACATTCACGGCCAGAACCAGCTGATCGGAAGCAGCCACCATTTGTGCCTCTCTGGCCGGCAAATCTGATGCCACCCCGCCATCGACAAACTTTTTCCCGCCGATTTTAACCGGATCAAATACACCCGGAATGGCCATGCTGGCAGCTATCGCACATGGCAGTTTCACGTCTGAATCAGCCGAAAACAGATGACATTCACCGCTGGGAAACTGGACTGCGGTCACATACAACGGGATTTTGGCATCCCTGAAGGATTCGCCGCCACAAAATGCGAAAGCAATATCCACCAGCGCATCGGTATCGGCTACCGCCAGCTCGGTTGCAGCTCTGGTATATAGCAGCGTCTGTTTGGCAGCAGCACTTAACTTCGATAACCACCCCTGATCCTGCAGGTCTGCTCCGTCAAGTGCAGGAAGATCCAGCCTGGAGAAGCTTTCCGATTGAAGAAATTCACTGGCACGCTGAATCACCGCCCTGGCATCAGGGTTCACCGCATACATGGCTCCGAATAATGCCCCGATACTGCTACCAACAATCGCATCCGGCCTAAGCTTATGCTGCTCCAGAACATCCAGCACACCCAGATGTGCCAGACCACGACCACCACCACCGCCCAGAGCCAGCACAAAACCGTTTTTCTTCTCTTTTCGGCCCTCAAAAATGCGTTCAAGTAAATTCATTCATACCGCTCTTATGTTTCCTGTTCCGGCAACGTCGCCACATCAGCCAGTTTTTCGCACAGGGCTGTTACCTGCTCCGTCGATAATTGGTTCGATTGCTTACCGGTGATGAAGAATACATCGACAGCCCGCTCCCCGAATGTTGAGACAGAAGCACCGTGCAGGACATAACCTTCGGTACTGATAACCTCCGCCAATCTGGCCAATAACCTGGGCTGATCGGCGGCAGACACCTCAATGACTGTCTCCCGAAACGAGGCCTTGGGCAATTCACGCACCCGTACCGGCACGCGTTGCATCAAAACACTGACCTTGAAATTGTTATCAACCTTCACCTTTTCTATCTCATCCTGCTGCAACAGCCCGTTGATGCGAGTCTCCAACCGCTCCAGATCGGATTCGACATCGAAGGGGAATCCATCTGAAGCCTGCAAATGGAATACATCCAGCACCCGGCTATCCGTCAGTTTATAAGCCTGTGCCGCCACGATACTGGCATGCCCGGAAGTCAGTGTTGCAGCCAGCGCAGCAAAAAGCCCCTCCCGCTCATGAGCAACCACAAAAACCAGCGTTTCGGATCGCTCCCTGTCCACCCACAGCTGAACGGCATCGTCCGGGTGATCAGCAAGCAGTTCGGTGATTTTACGCAACTGTCTTGGCGCAAAATGCATCACGCATGGCACCGACAACAGTGAAACCGCCGCCTGCAGCGATTCTCTGTCTCCCCTGGCTTTTTCCAGTACGGTTTCCAATCGTGTGCGATAACGCTGTTCGCCTGCTGCACCGCCAGCCTTTTCTCCCTGCAGACACTGGGCAGTGGCATGGTAAATCTCGCGCAACAATGTGCCCTTCCAGTCATTCCAGACATTCGGTCCGACAGCAGCAATATCAGCCACCGTCAGCAACAACAGGTATTTTAATCGCTCAATATCCCCAACCCGCTGGGCAAATGCACTGATCACTTCCGGGTCGGACAAATCAAAACGCTGACTTTTAACTGCCATCAACAGATGTTCGCGCACCAGCCATTCAATGAGCTCGGTCGCATCACGATTCAGGCCGATACGCTGGCAGAAGTTGCGCGCAATCACTGCCCCGTTCTCAGAGTGGTCGCCCTCCATCCCCTTGGCAATATCATGGAAGAGCAGCGCCAGATACAATAACTCGGGCCGCTTGATTTTATGACATTCCTCATGTGCCAGTGGCAAGCGCATATCACGTTCCCGATGCCAGAAGTTTCTGGCCTCACCGATTGCCCGCAGGGTATGCTCATCCACAGTATAGGCATGATAGCGATTGAACTGACCAAGCCCTACCACATCGCGAAATTCAGGAATAAAGCGCCCCAGCACTCCGGTAATATTCATACCGCGCAAGGCCCAGTGAACATTCCGGTTGCTGCGCAGAATTTGTAGAAATAATCTGTGCGCCTCGGGGTTATTGCGAAAGTCATCATCAATCAACAGTACATCCGCACGAATCTGGCGCAGGGCCTGACTGGAAAGCATTCTTCGATCCTGCTGTGAAATATGGAAAATACGCAGTAACCGTAACGGTTCATCTTTGAACACATCTTCATGGGCAATCCCGACCAATTGCCCCTCAAGCGTAAAACCATCCCCGATATTGCGTTTGAATGTGAATCGCTGCGGGTGCAGCTGTTCCTTGAAGTGCATGCGCATCAAGCCGGTAATCCGCGATATCCGGCCCACATGCCGAAAATAGTCTTTCATGAATGCATCGACAGCCGGAAGATGATTCACCGACTCGTAGTGCATGCGCTCTGCCAGTACCACCTGTTGCTCAAAACCAAGACGATCGGATGCACGCTTCACTTCCAGATGCAGGCCGGCCCGGCAGCGCCAGAGAAAATCCTGCGCACTCAGGAGATGATCTCTTTCCCGGCTGGAAATAGCCCCCTTATCGACCAGGCCTGCAACATCTTCACAGCCGTACCAGGCCTTGGCCAACCAGAATACCGTCTGCACATCGCGCAAGCCACCCTTGCTTTCCTTGATGTCCGGCTCCATCAGGAATGCGGTACCGCCGGTACGCTCATAACGACCTTCCAGTTCGGCCAGCTTGGCTTCTATGAACGCCTTGCGCTGCTTCCTGAAAAACAGCCCGAGTTTATCCTGGAGCTGAGTATAATGATCACCCGGGCCTGCCAGCAGCCTCGATTCCATCGCTGCCGTCGCTGACGACCAGTCTTCGTGAACATGCAACAGCGTATCTTTGACTGTACGCACAGCATGACCGATCTTGGCTCCCATATCCCACAATGAAAGTAGAAATGCCTGCATCTCCGCTTCGACTTCCGGCGAACATGCCTCAGGCACAAGAAACCATAAATCCCAATCCGAATAAGGTGCCAACTCTCTGCGCCCATACCCTCCCACAGCGACAAGATCCACGCATGTCGATGCCGTTGGTGCTGTATCCTTCCACAACCCGGTTAACAACACGTCCACATTCCGACACATCAGCATGCTTAATTCAGCACCGCTGTCGCCAGCATCGAAGGCTTCGGCAACCGAATCAAACAGCGATGACAGCGCCTCTTTTTCAACCATGGCTATTTGCAGCGATAGACATCAAACACCTGTTCACCATCAACAATTTTACTCATGGCAACGATCGTATCCCCTTTCATTTCCGCCGCTGCATTGCGCCCCAGTGTTTCCAGCTCCTCACTCATCTTCTCCTCCGAGCGGGAAATAAAAGCCACCTTGTCCAGCACGGACACCGTCGCGCGACCCAGTTTTTTACAGCCATCGATCTGACTGAGATATGCCACCCGTACATTCAATGCTTCATTTGTCGGTTCCACCCAGGGGCTACATCCGGACAGAACAGCGATCGCAACCCATAACATCAAACTGATTTTTTTCATTTGTCATCAACCTCTTTTTTTAATGTATCAAGAAATGTCAGTGCATCGAGCGGACGCATGGCATCCACATCAGCCTCCGCCAGTTTATCATGCAATTGTCGCAAACGCTCCAATTCCGCTTCCTGCTGTTTCTTTTCCGCCACGGCAAACAGACCCAGTTGCGATTTTCCCGTTTCCGCCGCCAGTTCTGAGCCATGTTCGAGGCGAAACAGATGTTCGCGCGCCCGTCTGATCACCTGACGCGGCAAACCCGCCAGTTGCGCCACGGCAATACCATAGGACTGATCGGCAGCATCCTCCACCACCTGATGCATAAAAATCACCGAACCGTTCCACTCCCGCACAGTCACCGAAGCATTAAAGGCAGCATCATATTCATCCGGCAGTTCCGTAAGTTCGTGATAATGCGTGGCAAACAACGTCAACACATCATTTGCAGCAATCAAATGCTCAGCCACCGACCAGGCAATGGCAAGGCCATCCCAGGTACTGGTGCCACGCCCGATCTCATCAATAATGACCAGTGAGCGGGGCTCCATCTGATTCAGAATCGTCGCGGTTTCCATCATCTCGACCATGAATGTGGAACGACCGCTGGCCAGTTCATCACCGGCGCCCACCCGGGTAAACAGGCGTTTGGTCAATGGAATGCGTGCTTCATCCGCCGGCACAAAACAGCCTGTATGCGCCAGCCATACAATCCATGCCACCTGCCGCATATAAGTCGATTTACCACCCATATTCGGACCGGTCAACAGCATGAAACGACGGGACTTCATATCCATATGGGTGTCATTGGCCACAAACGGTTCATCGGGCGGTAAATGTCGCTCCACGACAGGGTGTCTGCCACCGACCAGCTTCAGGGCACGGCCGGCATGAACTTCCGGTCGTACATAGCGATGTTCCATGGCCAGAGAAGCGAAACAGGCAATGACATCCAGTTCGGCCACTGCCCTTGCAGCCCGCTGAATGGCCGGGGCCTGCCTTGAAATACGTTGCCGGAGCATTTCGACCCGTTCATCTTCACGCTGCATCGCAGCATCGCGTGCACCCAGAATCTCGGCTTCAAAACTGTGCAACTCGTCGGTAATAAAACGTTCGGCATTCACCAGTGTCTGCTTGCGCACATAATCAACCGGCGCATCTTTGGCCTGTGCCTTGGAAATCTCGATAAAGTAGCCGAACACCTTGTTATATTTCACACGCAAATTGGCCAGACCGGTACGCTCGCGTTCACGCTGCTCATAATCGCGCAACCAGTCGCCGGCATCTTTTGCCAGAGCGCGTAAACGATCCAGTTCGGCATCGAACCCTTCCCGAATCAGCCCTCCGTCCCGAAATGCCTGCGGCGGCATATCAACAACGGCAGCCGCCAGCTCATCGGCCAGCGGCTCCAGCCCCTGCAGTGCTGCAATCATGGCCTCAAACAAACCGCTGCGATCACCCAGTTGCCGGCGCAATTCCGGCAGAGCCAGCAAGGCATCGGTTAAACCCCGAAAATCACGCGGTGCAGCTCTGCCGAGCACAATGCGGGTCAGCATGCGCTCCATATCGCGCACACCGGCAAGCTGCTCACGCAAAGCTCCCAGCGTATCTGCATCGTCCACCATACTCTGCACCGCATTCTGGCGTTCGTTTAACTGATCCAGATTCGTTAATGGCCGATCGATCCAGTCACGCAGCAAGCGCGCGCCCATCGGCGTACAGGTACCATCCAGCACATGAATCATGCCGGCCTTCGGGTCACCGGCCAGCGAACAATACAGTTCCAGATTGCGCCGCGAACGCGCATCAATGCGCATACATGGCGCCTGTTCGATAAACACCGGCAGGGATAAATGCTCCAGTGCACATTTCTGGGTTTGGCCCAGATAGACCAGCACGGCACCAACTGCTGCCGAAACCTGTTCGTGTTTCTCCAGATTCAGCGACTGCCAGTCCGATACACCGAAATATCGTTCCAGCTGTTCACGCGCCACTGCCGCTGAAAAGCTCCAGTCTCCGGGATGGTTTGTCGGCACATCAGCCTGTGCCGTTTCAGAGGCCTGCAGCAACAATTCCGCCGGTGCCAGAACAGCCAGCTGCTCTTCCAGTTCCGCTTCACCCTGCCCCTCCAGCAATCGCCAGTTGCCACAGGATAAATCCACCGAGGCCAGCCCCCAGCATTCACCTTTTCTGAAACAGGCCACCAGCGGCGCGGAACTGGCCTGATCAAGCAGCTCCGATTCGGTAATGGTGCCGGCTGTAACCACACGCACCACTTCACGCCGAACCGGCCCTTTTGAACCATCCGGCGGTTCCATCTGATCGCAAACAGCCACCCGTTTTCCTGCCGCCACCAACCTGGCCAGATAACCCTCGGCCTGATGCCAGGGCACGCCAGCCATCGGAATATCTTCTCCGTTGGATTTCCCCCGTTTGGTTAATGTGATACCCAGAATCTTTGATGCCTCGACGGCATCATCGAAAAACATCTCGTAAAAATCGCCCATACGGTAAAACAGCAAACAATCCGAATATTCGGATTTGATCTTAAGATACTGCTGCATCATAGGGGTGTGGGTGCTTTCAGTGCCCTTCTTCGCCATGCCCGCAATGTAGCATGGCCATCAGGGATTCTTAACCTGAATTATTCCCGAATATTTATCACGCCATATCCCTGCAATCCAACTCAACATCATGCTTTTGACTCGCTCCTCCTGCCCGCTACAATCGGCCTGACCCACATGATAAAAAAAACCACCTCATCAGACACACTCACTGCATTTATTCGCAGCCTGGATAACCCGTTGCTGGATATGGATTATCGCCCCGGACTGGAACGGGTCAGAAATGTTCTGGCCCACTTTCCTGCCCACCGGCCAAAACTGCGAATCCGCATCGCCGGCACCAACGGCAAGGGTTCGACCGGTTATTTTCTGGAAAGCGCCTTCAGAGCGGCGGGATTCACAACCGGCTTTTATACTTCCCCGCATATTCTGCATTTCAATGAACGCATCCGAATCCATGGTTCTCCGGCAAGCGACGAAACACTCTCCTCTCTGCTGACGGACATTCTTGAACGGGGCGAAGAATATGCGGCATCCCCGTTTGAACTGGCCACTGTACTGGCATTAAATACATTTGCGCAGGCACAGGTGGATATTGAAATTCTGGAATGCGGGCTAGGTGCCAGGCTCGATGCCACCACGGCTGTTCCCGCCGATATGGCACTCATCACGCCGATCGGACTGGATCATCAGGCCTGGCTCGGTGATACCATCGAGAAAATCGCCGCAGAAAAAGCCTGGGTCATGCAAGGCTGTGCATTTTCGGTCTCTGTACCGCAACAGCCGGAAGTATCTGCCGTACTGCAAGACTTCAACCCGGATTTACTCACCTGTAACATCGATACCTTTGAGGCACTGAAAGCTCCGGGTCGACACCAGCACATCAATGCCTCGCTGGCCTATGCAGCAATCAACATGTTGAAAGAAGCGCAGTTTATGGCGGTTGATCCGAAACAGGCCAGAAAAGGCATCACCTCCTGCCAGTTACCGGGGCGGTTACAGAAAATCAACATCGGCAGGGCAAATATCTGGCTGGATGCAGCCCATAATCGCCATGCAATCGACGCCCTGCTGCCATCTCTGCGCGGTCTGGCCGACCCGTTTGATGCCATTCTTGTTTTCACCCGACAGGATC
>WFUI01000109.1 GCA_015485035.1 Mariprofundus sp. | reverse complement strand
TTCCAGCCATGCACCAGAACGATCGGCACCGCGTCCGGATAATCATCCTGAACCTGCTGCTCAAATGCCTCCCACTGGCTCCACAAGTCAGAAGACACCTGCAGGCTGGTCTTGGCCGAACAGGCAACAAGCGAGATCATACACAGGGCCACCAGAAGCAGGGACAACATAAAACGCATGATGCGATTATCGATGATCACAACCCTTCTGCAAGTACAATCACATGCAGGCTCTTCTTGGCAAGGCAGGCCTGCTGTGGTCAGATTGGCAGTATGAAAATGTTCTTCGATTTTTTTCCTGTTCTATTATTTTTTGTCGCTTACAAGATGTATGATATCTACACGGCTACAGCTGTCCTGATTATCGCCTGTGCCGTGCAGACTTTTAGCCACCGTATCATCAAAGGCAGGTTTGAAAACGCGCACCTGATTACACTGGTGCTCGTTGCCCTGTTCGGTGGCCTTACATTGTTGCTGCACGATGAAGTATTCATCAAATGGAAGCCAACGGCGATCAACTGGCTGTTTGCTGCCGTATTTATCGGTTCGCAGTTCATGGGTAAAAAAACTGTTATCGAGCGCATGATGGGCGCAAACATCACCCTTCCATCTGCCATCTGGACAAAGCTTAATCTCGCATGGGCAATCTTCTTCATTGCACTCGGCGCTCTCAATATCTATGTCGCATTTTCATTCGACACCGCGACATGGGTCAACTTCAAATTATTCGGACTGATGGGACTGACCTTCGTATTCATCATCGCTCAAAGCTTTTATCTGATGCCATATCTGAAAGAAGCCGAAGCATCCGATAACGACTGAATGACTGCTACCGTTTATATATTTCTATAAAGGGCTTATGATCATAGGAAAAAGCATTCAGCTACTAGCCGCAGGCTGAACAATGCACGGCATTTATCATTCATCCGGTCATTCATTCGCGCCACAAAAAAAGGCCCCGCAAATGCGGGGCCTTTTAAATTTTCAGACTTAACAATTATGCTTCGGCAACTTCTTCTTCAGTACCGACTTCGTCAATCAACTCAATGACAGCCATGGGTGCAGCATCACCGGCACGAAAACCGGTCTTGATGATGCGGGTATAACCACCGGCACGATCAGCACATGCAGATGCAACATCGCCGAATAGCAGATCAACAATCGGACGATGGCGCAGTTTGGCTAGCGCCTGACGGCGGGCATGCAAATCACCGCGTTTACCCAGAGTGATCAGTTTTTCAACATAGGGGCGCAGGGCACGGGCTTTGGGTTCCGTGGTCTCAATGCGGCCATGTGTCAATAATGCTGTGGCGAGATTGGCCATCAGCGCACGGCGGTGACCGCTAACCAGTCCCAGAGAACCATGATGTTTACGATGTCTCATCTCTAACCTCTTATCTTATTCAGTTTCAAGCGGGGCATCCGCAGTATCCTGCGGCGGCCAGTTTGGCAGTTCCATGCCAAGCTCAAGCCCCATATTTTCCAGCACTTCCTTGATTTCATTCAAGGATTTGCGACCAAAATTCGGTGTGCGCAGCATAGCCTGCTCACTGCGTTGAACCAGATCACCAACCCTGAAAACATCATCAGACTTCAGGCAGTTCATGGAACGCACTGACAGGTCAAGATGCTCAATAGGCTGTGCCAGCAAATCTTCCAGTGCGTTATCATCTTCCGGTTCAGCTGCGACTTCTGTGATGGCTGTAAAATCAACAAATACAGCCAGCTGCTGTTCGATAATACGCGCAGCCTCATTAATAGCTTCTTCCGGTGTCATGGCACCGTTCGTTTCAACTTCCATGATCAACTTGTCATAATCGGTACGCTGTCCGACACGCGCAGACTCAACTCGTGTAGCCACACGGGTGATCGGAGAAAAAGATGCGTCTACCAGCAAAGATCCAACAGCACGCTCTTCAACTTCACGTTCACTGGCAGCATCATAACCTCGACCCTTTTCTACTTTGGCTTCAATCTTCAGATGTCCATCATCATTCAGGTGAGCCAGAACAAGATCAGGATTCAGTACCATCAAACCAGCCGGACACTGAATATCGCCTGCAGTCACCGCGCATGACCCTTTTACATCCAGAGAAATCGTAGCCGCATCATCACTTTCCATACGGATGTCGAGTTCCTTCAGGGTCAGGATGATATCCATGACATCTTCGCGCACACCTTTGATGGTGTCGTATTCATGCGCAACACCATCAAAAACAACCGATGTGATTGCAGCGCCTGGCAGTGAAGACAACAGCATGCGACGCAGACTGTTACCAATTGTCGTGCCATAACCACGTTCGAGCGGTTCGAACACAATCTTGGCTGACCGGCCGGGAATCTTCTCTTCAACGCTAATGTTACGCGGATTAATCAATTGCATGAAATGATCCTCAGGTTTACTTGGAATAAAGTTCGACAATCAGTTGTTCGCGGATACCCGCATCCAGCTGATCGCGTGCAGGCATTTCACGATAAACGCCCTGGCGGCTGGGTAAGTCCACATCCATCCACTCGGCAGTACCGCGAGTTCCGGCAGCTTCTGCAGCAGCATTGATACGCAGATGTTCCTTGGCATTGTCTACCAGTTCCAGTCGAGCACCGACAGGCACACGGTAAGACGGGATATTGGCAATCTTGCCGTTCACCTTGACCAGTTTGTGGCGCACAATCTGACGCGCTTCCGTACGAGAACTGGCCAGACCCATGCGATAAACCACATTGTCCAGACGGGATTCAATTAACTGCAACAGATTCAAGCCGGTTACACCCTGCATACGATCCGCATCTTTGAAATAGCTCAAAAACTGCTTTTCCTGCAAGCCGTAGATACGCTTAACTTTCTGCTTTTCACGCAGCTGCAAGCCATAATCGGAGACTTTGCTGCGACGATTCTGACCATGCATGCCCGGTGCATAGGGACGGCGCTCAATCGGACATTTGTCCGAATAGCATTTGCTGCCCTTGATATAAAGCTTTTCGCCTTCGCGTCGACACAGGCGACACTTGGCTTCCAAATAACGTGCCATCTAATAAACTCCTAAACGCGGCGCCGCTTCGGCGGGCGGCATCCATTATGCGGGATCGGGGTAACATCACGGATCGAAATCACATTGATGCCAGCTGCAGCAATTGCACGCAGCGCGGACTCACGACCACTTCCGGGGCCACGAACCAGTACAGAACAGTTTTTTACACCATGGTCCATGGCTTTGCGGGCAGCCTCTTCGGCTGCAACCTGGGCGGCGAACGGCGTACTCTTGCGTGAGCCTTTGAAACCGGATGCACCGCTGGTAGCCCAGCAGATTGCGTTACCAGATTCATCGCTGAAGGTAATGATTGTGTTGTTAAAACTTGCCTTGATATGAGCAACTGCATTGGCAATATTTTTGCGAACGCGTTTCTTACCGGTAGTTTTTTTTGGTGCAGCCATCAATTATCCCCTGTTACTTCTTCTTGCCCGCAACAGTACGGCGCGGACCTTTGCGCGTGCGGGCATTCGTTTTACTACGCTGACCACGAACCGGCAAACCCCTGCGGTGGCGCAAGCCACGGTATGTACCAAGATCGGTCAAACGTTTGATATTCATCGTCACTGTACGACGCATATCACCTTCCACAGTGAAATCACTGTCGATCACACCGCGAATCCTGGCAACATCTTCATCGCTCAGATCTTTCACACGTGTTTCTGCATCAACTCCTGCTTTGGCAAGAATCTGTTTTGAACTGCTCAGGCCAATACCAAAGATATAGGTCAACGCCACTTCTATGCGTTTCTGAGTCGGAATATTTACACCGGCTATACGAGCCACTTACTGCCTCCTTAGGTCTTAAGAAAAAGGTCGCGAACCATAGCCATGACGGCAACGTCGCGCAACTTCCTTAACCCTGACGCTGTTTATGTCGTGGGTTTTCACAAATAATGCGAACGATGCCTTTACGGCGAATGACACGACATTTATTACACATTTTTTTAACTGATGCACGGACTTTCACGCCTGCACCTCCTCAACTCTTGTTCTGCTTGACGACCCGGCCGCCTGCACCTTACTTTTCGCGGTAACTGATACGGCCTCGTGACAAGTCATAAGGAGATATCTCAACTGTTACCTTGTCGCCTGGCAGGATTCGAATATAATACTTACGCATCTTGCCTGAGATTGTACACAGTAACTCATGTCCGTTTTCAAGTTTGACCTTGAACATGGCATTCGGCAGTTTCTCAACCACTTCGCCGGACATTTCAATAATATCTTCTTTTGCCATGCCTACCTGATTACCGCCTCTTTCAGTGCGGCGTACACCGCATCCATTTCTCCGCTGGCATCCAGTCTGAAAAAACCATCCTGATGCCGGTAAAAATCAAGCAATGGTGCCGTTTGCTCGCGATATACTTCCAGACGATGTGAGATAACGTCTTCGCGATCATCGTCCCGCTGGTACAATTCACCACCGCAGCGATCACAGCACCCTGATTTTAGGGGCGGCGAATACTGCCTATGAAATCCAAAACCGCAAGCCCTGCATATCATCCTGCCACAAAGGCGTTTTAACAGGTTTTCTTCCGGGGCATCCATGAACACAATCCGGTCAATAGAGAGATCGTGTTTATCCAGCATGACATCCAGTGCTTCAGCCTGTGCAACATTGCGTGGAAACCCGTCCAGCAGAAAACCACTTTTGTCTCCGCCAACAATGCACTCCTCAATCATAGCCACGACTACAGCATCAGGAACCAGCTGGCCGGCATCCATAAATTGCTTTGCCTGCACGCCAGCATCTGTTTCATCACGCACAGCAGCGCGCAGAATATCACCCATCGCCAGATGCGACAGACCGTACTCGGAAGCAAGTCTCTCGCCCTGCGTACCTTTACCTACACCAGGGGGGCCGAACAAAATCAGGTTCATAGAATCAGCTTATTTCTTGCCGGTTTTCAAACGGGCTTTTTTCATCAAGCCCTCATACTGGTGACTCATCAGGTGAGATTGAATCTGGCCCATGGTATCCATGGTCACCACAACAACAATCAACAGTGATGTGCCGCCGAAATAAAACGGCACCGACAGCTCGGAAATCAACCACTGCGGCAGCAGACATACCAGACTAACATAGGCTGCGCCAACCACAGTAATACGGGTAAGCACACTATCCACATAATCGGCTGTTTTCTGACCGGGACGAATACCCGGAATAAAGCCACCATGTTTCTTCAGGTTATCAGCAGTGTCCTTCGGGTTAAATACGATAGCTGTATAGAAGAAACAGAAGAACACAATCAATGCAGTGAACAGTGTCATATACAGCCATGCTCCCGGTGACAGGATGGCTGACAGATCACCAAGCCAGCTGAAACCTTCAACCCCTTTGGTGAACTGCGCAAATGTCGCCGGCAGCAAAATGAGCGAAGACGCAAAGATGGGAGGAATCACGCCGGC
>WFUI01000108.1 GCA_015485035.1 Mariprofundus sp. | reverse complement strand
TCAGCAAGGAATGTGCTCAGTTTTCCGTTTTGAATGATCCGGTTCACGGTGCAGCGGCTTCCTTCACCGTCAAACAGGCGGTTTCCCAAACCGTTGGGATGATCAGGGTTATCCTCAATATTGACGAAATCGGGAAAGATATACTGGCCAAGGCTGTCAGACAGAAAAGATCGCTGTTGCAATATCGAGCGCCCGTTGATGGCGCCAACAAGATGGGCCAGTAGCGATGAGGCGATGCGCGGCTCGAAAATGACCGTGGTTTCTCCGCTGTCCATGCTGCCCGGATGCAGACGCTGAATGGCGCGATCCGCAGCTTCTTCGGCAATGGCACGGGGGGAATGCAGATCTGAAACATGCAGGGCACGGTGCCATGCGTAATCGCGTTGCATGCCTTCACCCGTGCCGGCAATCACCGATACGCTGAGTGAGGCCGAGGATTTGCTGTATTCGGCGGCAAAACCGTCGCAGGAGGCATAGGCTACGTGGCTGCTGCCGAAGCTGGCATCTGCGCCTTCACTGTTGCTGATGATATCTGAATAATGACGTGCAATATCTTCGCATTCGATGGCTGCTTCTCTGGCCTGTTCAAGATTCCAGCCGGAATCGGCATGATCATGGCGTGCCTGCCATGCCTGCAGCTCTGCTTCTGTCGGGTGCGTGGCACCAACAGGGGGAACTGCATCCGGGTCGGGTTCGGAAATACGCGCCATGGCAATGACCTGTTCGGCCAGTTTTTTTAGTCCGGTTTCTGAAATATCCGATGAAGATGCTGTGGCAAAGGCCAGGCCCTTCGGCGTTTCAACAAAGGCTCGCAGGCCGAGGCCCTGTGCATCCTCACGTTCAACAGATTCGATGTTCCCATTACGCACACTGATCGAGTTGCCGGAATCGCAAACAGCCAGCGCATCGGCATGGATCGCACCACATTGTCTGGCCGCCTCAAGCAGTTGAATCGCACGATCGGATATATTCGCATTTGCATGAATCATGTTTCGGTGCCTCCCACAGTAAGTTCATCAATGCGAATCGTGGGTAACCCGACGCCGACCGGTACCGACTGACCGCCCTTGCCGCAGGTGCCGACGCCCGGATCTAGCGCCAGATCATTCCCGATCATGGATACTTTCTGCAGGACTTCATGGCCGGAACCGATCAGCGTAGCTCCTTTAACCGGATATTGAATCTTGCCATGCTCCACGTAATAGGCTTCGGAGGTGGTGAATACAAATTTACCCGAGGTAATATCCACCTGTCCGCCGCCAAAATTGACTGCGTAAATACCCTTGTCCAGTGATGCAATGATATCGTCCGGATGATCGTGTCCAGCCAGCATAAACGTGTTGGTCATGCGAGGCAGCACCGGGTGGGCATAGGATTCCCGGCGGCCGTTTCCGGTCGGCTGCATGCCCATCAGTCGTGCATTTTGTTTGTCCATCAGGTAACCGGTCAAAATGCCGTCTTCAATCAGTACCGTTCGATTGGTTGTCGTACCTTCGTCATCGACACTTAATGAGCCGCGGCGCTCGGGAATCGTGCCGTCGTCTACAACAGTAATACCTTTTGCTGCGACCTGGTGGCCCATTTTACCCGAAAACACAGAGGTTCCCTTGCGATTGAAGTCGCCTTCAAGACCGTGGCCGATGGCTTCATGTAACAGGATTCCCGGCCATCCCGGGCCGAGCACGACCGGCATGGTTCCGGCCGGTGCATCGCGGGCATCCAGATTCAACAACGCCAGCCGCACAGCCTCATGCACCAGTCGTTTGGCTTCATCGTCGCAAATCAGACGTGCAAGCGAAAATCGGCCACCGCCGCCGGCCGAGCCGGTTTCACGTTTACCATTCTGCTCAACCACAACAGATACATTAAGTCGTACCAGAGGGCGTGTATCATGGATGCATGCGCCATCCATACGAATGATATGAATATCGGAAAATGAGGAGGATATATTGGCAAATACCTGTTTGACACGCGGGTCAATGCTTCTGGCCAGTGTATCCAGCTCTTCCAGTAACGTTTTTCGTTGAGAGAAATCAACCGATTCAGCCGGATTGATACCCTGATATAATTGAGGTGCGGGTGTACTCTGATGAATGGCTACCGGGGCATGATTCTGTCCGCTTTCCGCAATGGCCCTGGCCGACTTGCCGGCTTCCAGAAGGGCTGTGGTATCCAGCCGGTCTGTAAATGCATGGCCGGCTGATTCACCTTTGATCACACGTGCTCCCATACCCTGATGGGTCGATGCGGATACGTGTTTGACGCGACCTTCTTCCAGCGCCAGAGACTCCGAACAGGAATACTCCAGATACAGGTCACCATCATCGGCATCAGCAGGAAGCATGCCGGAGAGCACAGTTTGAAGCGTTTCAACAGAAACGGGGAGTGTGGTTGCCGGAGTTTCTCCGGCTGTATGATTTAACATATTCGCAATCGTCGTGCCTGACTGTCCCCTGTCAAGGGTGACGCTTACTGTCAAAAACCATAGGGTTTTCGCATGATTGAGTTAACAAGAATTTCCGACCCGGTATTATTACAGGTTATTTCCGATGCATTGACATCCAGAGGGATTGATTTCCATATCAATAATGCAGGCATGAATGCGTTGATGCCGTTGCCGACTGTGATGGATGCATGTGTACTGGTGGCGGAGGATGATAAACTGGCTGCTGAACAGATTATGCATGATCTGGAGATCGATACGTGATTCACGGTGCGCTGGCATTATTAAACGGCGTGCGATTATTGTTGGGACGAGCGGAGCTTCGGGCGATATTGTGGCGAATGCTGGCATTGCTGCTGGTGCTGATGGTTGTACTTTCTTCGGCTACGTTCTGGCTCATTGATTATGTGACAGCATTGTGGATTCCTGCCGGTGATACATGGTACTGGCAGGTGTTGTCCTGGTTGGCCGGTGCTTTGGCTTTTGTATTGGCCGTGCTTTGTGGCATCGTGAGTTTCGTGATGCTTGGTTCTGCGGTGTCAGCTCCCTGGCTGGACGATTTGGCTGTTCGCACAGAAGCAATATTCGGCGAAAAGGTTTCGGCACAAGAGTCAGGCCGGGTACAATTGATGTTGCAGAGTCTGTCGAATTCGATTCGCCCGTTGCTTGGTCTGGTGCCGTGGGCTGTTGCCGCGCTATTGTTTTTCTGGCTTCCACCACTGGCTACGTTGATCTGGACATATGGTGCGGTTCGCTTTCTGAGTTTTGAACTGATTGATACCACGGCATCACGCCGCGGATGGAGTTATCAGGATCGCAAAAAGATGATTGTCGACAATCACTGGTTTTATCTCGGGTTTTCCGGTTTTGCGATGGTGTTGCTTATGATCCCGATATTCAATGTACTGGTTATTCCGGCTGCGGTGGTGGGGTATAGCCGGTATATGCTGCAGTTGAAGGCCTGAACTGTTTCGTGCTTTTTCGTATCAGGGAGATGCTGATTTATAACCATCCCGGTAAAAAACTGCTGATCAGGCAAAATAAATTTTTATTTGTAATTATAAATCAAGTACTTACTGATTTTGTTTGGCGGAGTGCCCACAGCCTGCGTTGAAGCACTGCGTGAATCATCGCTTCCTCAGGAATGACCCTTGAACGGGCGGGGGAACGTAGGGGATGCAATCGCTGAATGAGGCCGTTACACTCCGCCGCTGTCTTTTTTATGGAGGTCAGGTATGCCCTGGAGCAACCAGAATGATCACAATCAGAATCAGAACCCATGGGGTAATCGTGGTGGAGGCAATCAGAGTCCTCCTGATCTGGATGAAGTAATCCGCCGTTTGCAGGAACGCTTTGGCGGTATATTCGGCGGCGGTGGAAGCGGCGGTTCGGGTAGCGGGCCGGAAATAAGCAAAAATATGATTGTCGGTATTATGGCGGCAGTCGTGCTGTTCTGGGGGCTGTCCGGTTTTTATATGGTGGCTGCTGACGAGGAAGCCGTGGTGCTGCGCTTCGGCAAACATGTTGCGACCAAAGGACCTGGTTTGAACTGGGCCATTCCATATCCGATTGATACGGTCGAGAAACTGCCGGTGACGCGCGTACAGCGCCTGGAAATCGGTTTCCGTCATTTCAGTGACGGTATCATCCGTAAGCGTACCAATGAATCGCTGATGCTGACCAAGGATGAAAATATCGTCGATATTTCGTTTATTGTGCAATACAAGATCAAGAGTGTGGAAAATTTCCTGTTCAATATCGACAGTGCGACCAAAACCGTGCGTGACGCTGCCGAGTCTGCGATTCGTGAGGTTATAGGCCGCACCATGATCGATGATGTGTTAACCACCAAGAAGGCTGAAGTGGAAGTGGAAACACAGGATTTGATTCAGTCGATTCTTGATAGCTATAAAGCGGGTATTTCGATCAGCACGGTAAAACTGCAGGATGTGCAGCCACCTGAGCGCGTGATCAAGGAGTTCAAGGATGTGGCTTCTGCGCGTGAAGATAAAGAGCGCGCCAAGAATGAAGCACAGGCTTATGCCAATGATATTATCCCTAACGCACGTGGTGAAGCGAAGAAGATGGTGCTTGATGCCGAAGCCTATGCCAAGCAGGTCGTAGAACGCGCCAAGGGTGAAGCGGATCGCTTTGAAAGTGTCTATGCTGCTTACAAAATGGCTCCGGAAGTGACGCGTAAACGTTTATACATGGATACGATGCAGGAAGTACTGGCTCGTGCCGACAAGGTGATTATTGATAGTTCCGTGGCTGGACATGTATTGCCGTATTTGCCGCTCGATAAACTGGGCAACAAGGTGGAGGTGAAGAAATGAGTCCGAAACAGACAATCATTGCTATTCTTCTGGTTGCCGTCGCAGCCGTATTCAGTATGAGCGCTTTTGTTGTGGATCAGCGTGAACAGGCCCTGGTATTACAGTTCGGTAATCCGAAAGCTGTGGTGAAGGAGGCTGGTTTGCACTTCAAACTACCATGGCAGAATGTCACGACCTTTGATCAGCGTTTGCTGGAAAGTGATGCCGCTCCCAATGAAGTGATTACCAAGGATAAAAAATCCATTATGGTGGATAATTATACCCGCTGGAGGATTACTGATCCGCTGAAAGTGTATCAGGTGGCACGTACTCAGACAGGTGTGGTTGCCCGTATGGATGATGTGGTGCGTGGTAAGGTACGAGAGGTATTGGGTCAGCATACCCTGCATGAAATTGTATCCGGTGGTGAAAATGCAAATCTGCGTGTTGCGTTGATGAAATCGATCCGCGACCGTGCCGACGAGGGTGTGAAGGATTACGGTATTACGATTGTCGATGTGCGAATCAAACGCGCTGATCTGCCGCAGGAGAACTCGGAAGCTGTATTCCAGCGCATGAAGGCAGAGCGTAACCGTATTGCCAAGGAGTATCGTTCCGAAGGTGAAGAGGCGGCCAAGGAAATTCGCGCGACAGCTGAAAAAACGCAGAAGACCGTATTGGCGGAAGCTTATAAGACATCTGAAATCATTCGTGGTAAAGCCGATGCCAAGACCACCGCGATTTACGCCAAGGCATATAACAAGGATCCCAAGTTTTATGCCTTTACCCGTTCGCTGGAGGCTTATCGCAAATCGATTGATGCCGACACCAAACTGGTGATTTCTCCGAACTCCGAGTTTTTCAACTTTTTCGAACAGTCCAGGCGGTAAACAGACCCTTGTGACGGGAGTTGTACGTCGCCATGGATGATCTGCTGGTTGCGCTCGGACTGGTGCTGGTGCTGGAGGGCGCGATCTATGCTCTCTTTCCACGGCAGATGATAGATATGATCAGGCGATTGCCGGATATGCCTCCGGGCGCTATTCGTCTGGCCGGCCTGTTGTCCGTGGCCGTGGGTTGGCTGGTGGTGAAATTTATCAGGGGTTCATAATGGCATTGATGATTACAGATGATTGTATCAATTGTGCTGTGTGCGAACCCGAGTGCCCTAATATGGCTATTTTCGAGGGCGAGGAAATCTTTGAGATTGATCCGGATCGTTGCACTGAATGTGTGGGGCACTTTGATGAACCCCAGTGCCAGATGGTTTGCCCGGTAGACTGTATTCCGGTTAGCCCCGGGCATATCGAGTCGACAGAAGTGTTACAGCAGAAATATGAAACCCTGACAGGACAAAGGGAATGAGTGGCCGTTTGTTTATTGTGTCCGGCCCGTCCGGTGCCGGAAAATCCGCGCTGTGCAGTTCTTTGCTGCAACAATGTCCTGATTTAAAGCTGTGTGTCTCCTGTACGACCAGAAAGCCGCGCCCCGGTGAAGTCGATGGGCGGGAATACCATTTTCTTTGCACGGATGATTTCGAATCGCAGCGCGATCAGGGACAGTTTCTGGAGTGGGCCTGTGTGCATGGTAATTTGTATGGCACACGGCAACAGGATGTGGAAGATATGCTGGCTTCCGGTGCCGACGTATTGCTGGAAATCGACTGGCAGGGTGCTCGTCAGGTGGCTCAAAAGATTCCATCGGCTATTCGTGTGTTTATACTGCCGCCATCGTTGAATGAATTGCGCCGCCGCCTGATCTCGCGTGGGCAGGATGAGATGACGGTGGTCAATTGCCGGATGGCGGCGGCACAGGAAGAAATGTCCCATGCCGATGAGGCACACTATCAGGTGATCAACGATAATTTTGATGAGGCACTGAAAAGACTGGTGAATATTTTTACCACAGCAACTGTCGATTCTGATTGACTCGCTGCCAGGCTTTTGCAATTGCCTCACAATGATTGCAATTTAAAATTCCGTTCCTAGTGTTTAAGGCATTGTTTATCCGGAGGTAAGCCGCATGGCTCGCGTAACTGTTGAAGATTGTATTCGCTATTATCCCAACCGCTTTGAAATGGTGTTGCTGGCATCCCGCCGTGCCCGCCAGTTATTGCGTGGGATGCCTGCCATGGTGGCCTCAGATGAGGATAAGCCTGCAGTGCTCGCCTTGAGAGAAATCGGTGACGGTTTTGTGTCCTGGGATGTCTTGTTTGAACAGGATGATCAGGAAAAACGCAGATTGGCCGCATTTGCTGAAGCAGAGGATGAAGAGGGCGTCTGATTCTGTGCTGCGGCTCCGTCATTTCATCATAGCCTGAACTGAACTGAACTGTGAGTCGCATCTTTGAAATTACTGAACGTGTAGTTTCGTACTCGCCAAAAGCGGATATTGATCTGATCAACCGCGCCTATGTGTTTGCAGCGCATGCACATGCCGGTCAGATACGTGCTTCCGGCGAGCCCTATATTACGCATCCGCTGGCTGTAGCCGATATTCTGGCCAGCCTTGGTATGGATGAATCCACTGTGATCACCGGTTTACTGCATGATACTGTCGAAGATACCAGCGTAACACTGGAAGATATCGAACATCATTTTGGTGCTGACATCGCCCGCCTTGTCGATGGCATGACAAAAATCGGCCAGATTCACTTTCATTCAAAAGAACATAAACAGGCTGAAAATTTCCGTAAAATGATTCTGGCCACGGCTCAGGATATCCGTGTCCTGATCGTCAAGCTTGCCGACCGGCTTCATAATATGCGTACGCTTGGTTTCATGCGGGAAGATAAACGCCGCATGATTGGTGAAGAAACACTGCAGATTTATGCGCCTCTGGCTCACCGGCTCGGTATTCACTGGATTAAGCAGGAAATGGAGGATCTCGTATTTTCCTATCTTGAACCCGATGCCTACAAAATATTGCTGGCAGAAATACATGACCGTCTGGAAGGTCTGAATCAGACCCGTGAACGTCTGGAGGGAGTTATTCACCAGGCCCTGCAACGCCATGGTTTGGATGCGAAAGTGCAGGGGCGGATGAAACATCTGTACAGCATCCATGAAAAGATGCAGCGCAAACACATTGATTTTAATGAAATTTTTGATTTGGTGGCATTTCGTATCATCGTGAAAGATTTGACGACCTGTTATCAGGCGCTGGGGGTGGTACATAGCCTGTACAGGCCAGTGCCGGGCCGCTTCAAGGATTATATCGCATTGCCAAAACCGAATGGTTACCAGTCTCTGCATACATCTGTGATTGGTCCGGAAAACTTTCGTATTGAAGTGCAAATCCGTACCGAAGAGATGCATTCATATGCCGAGGAAGGTGTGGCAGCGCACTGGGTTTATAAAGAGGGCGATACCGGTGATAGTCAGGATACCTTTAAGTGGCTCAAGCAACTGACGGAACTGTTGCAGGAAACAGATAATCCGGGAGAATTTCTTGAAAACGTACGACTCGATCTGTTTGTGCAGGAAGTGTACGTATTCAGTCGCGATGGCGATATTTTTCCTTTGCCCCGAGGTGCCCGGCCTCTGGACTTTGCCTATGCCGTACATACCGAAGTCGGTCATCATTGTGTCGGCGTCCGGATTAATGGCGAAATCGCGGATTTTTCCACCCGGCTGAGAAATGGTGATCAAATTGAAGTGATGACCAGCCCCGACCAGTCGCCCAGCCGGAAATGGATTAAGTATGTCAAAACCCCGCGAGCCAAACAGGCTATTCGCCAATGGTTCAAGCGCCAGGAACGTGAAGCGTGTATCCGTATGGGTGAAAATATTCTGCGTGAGTCACTGGGCAAAAAGGATGTGGGTAAGGCAGTACTGGAACAATTGCAGTGTGCCGACCTGGACGAACTGAAAATTCGTATGGGGCGCGGCGAAATTCCCGTACACAGACTGCTGGACGTGGTCGGACATGGCAATATTTTGCCATTGAAGCTGATGGGCATGAAGCGGACGCTGATGCATGCTGCTGAATGCTGTCATCCGATTCCCGGTGACCCGGTGCTGGGGCAGTTCAGTTCCGGAGAGGGCATGATTCTGCATCATAGAAAGTGCCCCAGTATTTCCGAGCAGGAAAGCAAGGATTTTCTTGAGGTGGAATGGGAAGCACAAGCAGGCCAGCTGTTTAAAACCGGCATTGAGGTTCGTTCACGCAACAGGCGGGGCATGCTGGCCAGTGTTACCCAATGCATTGCCGATGCGAGCTCGAGTATCGAAGATCTGAAACTGAAACAGCGTGGTGGTGCTGTGACTGAACTACTGTTTCTGGTTGAAGTCGAGGATCGTGCGCATCTGGCGCGGGTATTGCGTTCGATCAAGGCTGTGGATGGTGTGGTGCGTGTTGTACGCCGTAATCAGGTTGGCTTGAGTGGTAAGCCGGAATCACGGGCGCTGGCCGAAACATTGCGCGATTTTTTCAGTCGCAAGCATGCTGCAAAATCAGATGATGAGCACAAGGACATAAAAACATGAATTCTATAACAATCATACATTCGGAAAATGCTCCCGAGGCGGTCGGCCCGTACAGCCAGGCGGTCGTTTCAGGCGGGGTCCTGTATGCTTCAGGTCAGATCGGCCTGTTGCCTGCAGAAGGGAAACTGGTGGCCGATGATGTGGAAACGCAGGCGCGTCAGGTTACAGAGAACCTGTCTGCCGTATTGAACGAAGCTGGGGCTTCGATTACTGATATTATGAAAGTAAATATCTTTTTGACTGATATGAATGATTTTCCACAGGTGAATAAAATTTATGCAAACTGGTTGGGGGATCATCGTCCGGCCCGTGCAACCGTGGCAGTAGCAGCCTTACCTTTGGCTGCTAAAGTTGAAATGGACCTGATCGCCCGAATTGATTGAATCAATGTGACCGGCAATCTAAAAGGGCGTCTGTTTCCAGACGCCCTTTTAGATTCAGATTCAACAAAAGTGATTCAATAAAAGCAATGCCGGATCAGGCAGCCTTCTGGACTTTTCCGGAACGCAGGCAGCTTGAGCATACCTTTACCTTGCGCGTCTGGCCATCAACGACAGCACGAACCTGCTGCAGGTTGGGCAGAAAACGACGACGGGTCGTATTATGCGCGTGGCTGACATTGTTGCCTGCCATCGGACCTTTTCCACATACTTCACAACGCTTAGCCATGACTATACCTCCGTAAAACGCGGCGCACTTTAGGTGAATGTTTGTTTGCATACAAGCAAAAGTTTGAGTTACAGGGCGGTTTCAAGGCTTCTCATGTCCCGGAATGCTCAATGCTGTATCGGATCGACAACGTGTGAGAGCTTTCCGGCTGAATTTCGATCCGGTCATCAGCCGCATTGGCGCTTTCCACGCATAGCATGGTGAGATAACCATCATCACCCATGTCGCCCATCGCATCGGCGCGTTGTTGCCATGGATTCCATACAACGGTCGAGGCACTGCCTGCTTTTGCAATGCGAATGCTGCGTTGATGGATCGGGTCTTTAATCAGGCAATCATCTGTTGTGTCCAGATAAATCCGATCGACTTCATCGTTAAATAGAACCGGCCCATGTTGCTGTTTCCGTTTGAAATCGTCCGGCTTATCAAGATACGCGCAACCGTCCAGCCCGAGAACTGAAACAGATCGAATGTCGCTGACAGCAAAATAGGTATGCAATGCCTGACTTACGGTTATGGCTTCATCACTATGGTTTGTGGTGATCAGTTGCATATCCAGTGTTGCGCCCAGCGTCACGTGTAGTTCACATTGCGTTGCATGCGGCCATAAGGGGTGATTGGCTGCAACAGTAAGCTCGAATGATATGCGACAACTGTCATCCGCCAAAAGTTCGGTGGTTGTGACATTCCACATGGACGTACGGGCAAAGCCATGCGCCGGGAATGAATTTTCCGGATCATGGGCTCCGAACCATGGCCAGCAGACCGGAATACCGCCACGAATGGATTTACCTTTACGAAGCTGGGCATCATCTGACATCCATATCACCGGTTGTTGTCCTGCCGGTATCCATGAGAGCAGGTGAGCGCCCTGTAACGCGATGGATGTCGAACAGTGGCGGTTTGTAATGTCGGCGATAATGCATTCGTCATCCGGACCGTGGAAGCTGATCCGGTCTTTGATTGCAAACCTGTTATTCAAAGCAGAGAGGTTTTGATTCATATCCGTTCTCCTTCCAGACATAAAGGCTTTCAGATTAGCGCGTTGACTGCAATGTACAGGGCGTTTGTTGGTTGAGCATTGCCGGGGCATCGGTCAATATCAGCCCAT
>WFUI01000107.1 GCA_015485035.1 Mariprofundus sp. | reverse complement strand
TTTCGCACGGATCTTTTATAACAGTGAGCGTGAGCCAATGACATCAAAGACTTCGACTTCAAAAAAGTACATGACCGGGAATCTGGATCTGACCCAGCATGATATCGGCACCGGAGCACATCGCATGCAAAAGCCGGTGTACATGGATTTTCTGCCACCCTGCAATCATGCCTGTCCTGCCGGAGAAGACATTCAGGCCTGGCTGGATCTGGCTCAGAACGGCGAATATGAAGCAGCCTGGCAGAAGCTGCTGGAGAATAACCCGTTTCCGGCTATCCACGGACGTGTCTGTTACCACCCTTGCGAAACTGCCTGTAATCGCGCCTATACCGATCAGGAAGTCAGTATCCATGCTGTCGAACGATTTCTGGGGGATCTGGCCATGGAAAAAGGCTGGAAACCTGAATTCACGCCGAAACCGGGCGGCAAGCGTGTACTGATTGTCGGCGCCGGGCCGAGCGGGCTCTCGGCCGCATATCATTTGATTCGCTTCGGCCACGAAGTGGAAATTCGAGAGGCCGGACCTGTCGCCGGAGGAATGATTCATTTCGGTATCCCGGCTTATCGTATGCCACGCAAGGAACTCAATAACGAAATTCAGCGTGTCATTGATATGGGTGCGAAAATCACATTCGATTACCGCGTCGACGATGTCGAAAAGGAGAAAGTCGAAGGCAATTTCGATGCTGTATTTATTGCAGTGGGCGCACATCTGAGCAAGAACATCGACATCCCCAGCCGCGATGCACGCAAAATGCTGGATGCGGTCAGCTTTTTGAAAAGCGTGGAGAACGGAGAAGATTTACAGCTGGGCCGCCGGGTGGCCATTTATGGCGGCGGCAATACCGCCATGGATGCAGCACGCACAGCCAAGCGGCTGGGAGCGGAAGAAGCGGTCATCATCTACCGCCGTGACCGCAAGAGTATGCCGGCCCATGATTTTGAGGCTGATGAGGCCATTGAAGAGGGTGTGAAGATCAACTGGCTGCGCACGATCAAGGAGATTGATTGCACCACCATGACTGTCGAGGTGATGGAACTGGATGAACACGGTCGCCCGCAGCCAACAGGTAAAACGGAAACGCTGGAAACCGATGCGCTGATTATGGCCGTAGGTCAGGATACCGATACCGGCTTCCTGAAAAACGTGGAAGGCATTGAGTTCAACCGTGATGGCACGGTCATTGTCGGCCCCAATATGATGACCGGCGCCGATGGCATCTTTGCCGGCGGCGATATGGTGCCAAGCGAGCGTTCGGTGACCATTGCAACCGGTCATGGCAAAAAGGCAGCGCGTTATATTGATGCATGGCTCAGAGGCGATATCTATCAGCCACCTGCCAAACATCCCATTATTGAACATGATAAATTGCAACTGTGGTACAGCACTGAAGCACCAAAACGCAAACAGGGTGAAATCTCCCCGGAAGAAAGACTCGGCGGCTTTGAAGAGATTCTGCAGGGTTACAGTGAGAAAGAAGCCTTGTTTGAAGCCAGGCGCTGCCTCTCCTGCGGCAACTGTTTCGAGTGCGACGGTTGCTACGGCTCATGCCCTGAAGATGCCATTATCAAACTCGGCAAGGGCAAACGCTATCTCTACGATTATGACAAATGCACCGGCTGCGCGGCCTGCTTCGAACAATGCCCCTGCCACGCCATTGAAATGGTGAAGGAGTAGGGAATGCCGATGACAGACAAGAATAAAGCCAAACAGATCACCTTCGACGGCGGCACCGGTGTCGCCCATATCGCTTATCGGGTCAGTGAAATCTGTTCGATTTATCCGATTACACCCTCCTCTTCGATGGCAGAACTGTGCGATGAATGGTCGGCGCAGGGGCAGGAGAATGTTTGGGGTCAGGTACCCGATGTGTTCGAGATGCAATCTGAAGGTGGCGCTGCAGGTACGGCTCACGGCGCATTGCAAACAGGTGCATTGACCACCACATTCACCTCATCGCAGGGCCTGCTGCTGATGATCCCGAATATGTACAAAATCGCCGGTGAACTGACCTCCACTGTATTCCATATAGCCGCCCGTTCACTGGCTACGCAGGCATTGTCCATTTTCGGTGACCATCAGGATGTGATGGCGGCCCGCTCGACCGGTTTTGCCATGCTCGCATCAAGCTCGGTACAGGAAGCACATGATGCGGCCCTGATTGCCCATGCCGCTACATTGAAAACACGCATTCCATTCATGAATTTCTTCGATGGCTTCCGTACTTCGCATGAAATCAACAAGGTTGAGCTGATTTCTGATGATCAGATCCGTGCCATGATTGATGTCGAACTCGTGTATGCCCATCGCAACAGAGCCCTGAACCCGGATAACCCGTTTATTCGCGGTACGGCCCAGAATCCGGATGTCTACTTTCAGGGTCGTGAGAGCGCCAACCAGTTTTATGATGCCGTCCCCGGTATTGTGCAGGAGACCATGGATCAGCTGGCGGATTTAACCGGTCGCCACTATCACCTGTTCGACTATTTCGGCGCTGAAGATGCCGAGAGCATCATTATTGTGATGGGATCCGGTGCACAAACCATTGAAGAAACCATCAAGGTACTCAATGCACAAGGTGCCAGATCAGGTGTCATTACCGTCCGCCTGTTCCGCCCGTTTTCACGCCAGCATCTGATGGCGGCGTTGCCGAAGACAGTCAGGAAAATTGCCGTACTGGATCGCACCAAGGAACCCGGTGCACGTGGCGAACCGCTGTATCAGGATGTGCTGGCATCATTATCCGAATCGGTAATGCTCGGTGAACTGAGTGATCTGCCGCGCGTGATTGGCGGCCGCTATGGCCTTTCCTCCAAAGAATTCACTCCGGCCATGGCCAAGGCGGTATTCGATGAACTGGCCAAAGATGAGCCGAAAAATAATTTCACGGTCGGCATCAATGATGATGTCACCTTTACCAGTATTGATGTGGATCCCGGCTTTATCATCGAGCCGGACAGTGTAACCCGTGCCCTGTTCTTCGGCCTGGGTTCCGATGGAACCGTATCTGCCAACAAAAACAGCATCAAGATTATTGGCGAGAATACACCGCTGCACTGTCAGGGTTATTTTGTGTATGATTCCAAGAAGGCTGGTTCGCAAACCGTGTCTCACCTGCGTTTCGGCCCCGATCCGATTCGCGCCCCCTATCTGATTGATTCGGCCAACTTCATTGCCTGCCATAAAGCCACCTTCATTACCCAGGTCGAAATGCTGGACAAGGCGGCACAGAACGCCGTGTTCCTGCTCAACACCCCGACTGCGGTTGATCAGGTCTGGGACAAACTGCCAAAAAATGTGCAACAGATCATGATCGACAGAAACATCGATTTTTATGTCATTGATGCCTCCACCGTCGCCCGTAACACCGGCATGGGCCGCCGCATCAACACCATTATGCAGACCTGTTTCTTTGCCCTGTCCGGCGTATTGCCGCGCGATGAAGCCATTGCCCAGATTAAAAAAGCAATTGAGAAAACCTATGCCCGCAAGGGGATGGATGTTGTGCAGCAAAATTTCAAGGCCGTGGATGCCGCCCTTGACCACATGCATCAGGTGGAAATCCCCGCCACTATTACCAGCCATCGTGCGATGGATCTGATGGTACCGGTGCGCGCTCCTGATTTCGTACAGGAAGTCACTGCACCGATGCTGGCTGGCAAGGGGGATGATTTGCCCGTTTCGAAAATTCCGGTGGATGGAACCTACCCGTCCGGCACTGCGCAGTGGGAGAAGCGTAATATCGCCGATTTCGTGCCAAAATGGGAGCCGGATGTCTGTATCCAGTGTGGCAACTGCTCGTTTGTCTGCCCGCACAGCGTGATTCGCGCCAAGTTCTATCACGAGGATCATCTGGAAGGGGCCCATGACGGTTTCCCGTCTGCACCTGTTTCCGCCCGCGGATTCCCGGAAACGCGCTATACGCTGGAGATTTATCTCGAGGACTGTACCGGCTGCGAAATGTGTGTGAACGCATGCCCGGCTTATGACCTGAACGACCCGACCAAAACGAAGAAAGCAATCAATATGACCGCGAAAGCGCCTTTGATGGAACAGGGCTGCAAGGATATCGATTTCTTTGAAACCATCCCGGTCAATGATCGTGCCACGATTGATTATTCCTCGGTACGCGGCACCCAGTTCCTCGAACCGCTGTTTGAATTTTCCGGTGCCTGTGCCGGCTGTGGCGAAACACCTTATGTGCGGCTGCTGACCCAGTTATTCGGTCCACGCCTGCTGGTCGCCAATGCCACCGGTTGCTCCTCGATTTACGGCGGCAACCTGCCCGCCACCCCGTGGACAGTGAACAAAGACGGGCGTGGACCCGCCTGGTCCAATTCGTTGTTTGAGGATAATGCCGAATTTGGCCTGGGTATGCGTATCGCTGCCGATCACCATATGAAAATGGCCATGCACGAAGTGGACAACATGCGTGATCAACTTGACAGCTATTTTGTTGATGAGTTGATTCATGCCGACCAGAGCATCGGTTATGAAGTCACACAACAGCGCCAGCGGGTAGAAAAACTGAAGCTGGTACTGGAAGGTATGGATGATCCACGCGCCAAAAACCTGCTCTCGGTCGTCAACCATCTGGTGCGTCGCAGTGTCTGGCTTATTGGCGGTGATGGATGGGCTTATGATATCGGCTCTGCAGGGCTGGACCATGCACTGGCATCGGGTCGTAACATCAATGTGCTGGTGCTGGATACCGAGGTCTATTCGAATACCGGCGGTCAGGCCTCTAAATCCACACCGATTGGTGCCACAGCAAAATTTGCCTCCGCAGGCAAGGCTGTTGGCAAAAAGGACCTGGCCTTACAAGCGATTTCCTACGGTAATGTCTACGTCGCCCGCGTAGCTATGGGCGCCAATCCACAGCAGACATTACTGGCCATGCGAGAAGCCGAAGATTATCCCGGCCCATCGATTATTCTGGCCTACAGCCATTGCATCGCACACGGTATCGACATGACTCAGGGACTGCATCAGCAGGACATGGCTGTGGCTTCCGGTTACTGGCCATTGATTCGCTACAATCCGGAACTGCGACGCGCCGGCAAAAAACCGTTCGTACTCGATTCCCCGATGCCGACCATGAAGGTGAAGGATTACGCCTACACCGAAATGCGTTACAAACTGCTGCAGCGCAGTCATCCGGAAGAGGCTGAACGACTGATGAAGCTGGCACAGGAATCCGTTGATCTGCGCTGGTCCACTTACGAACACATGGCTGAACAGGATCCATCTGAATTTCAGCCAATCGACTAAGGGCCGTTGATACCCATGGATTATGATATTCTGATCGTGGGTTCCGGGCCTGCCGGGCAGCATGCTGCATGGCAGGCTGCCCGAATGGGTAAAAAAGCGGCGATTATCGAACGCAAACCCGGTATTGGCGGGGTGGGCTTGCAGACAGGTACGATCCCCAGCAAAGCATTACGCGAAACAGCATTTCTGGCGTTCCGCAGCAGTGATCGCAGCATGCGTGAGGGCAGCCCCAAAACGCGCTATAGAATCATGGCCGAGGCCATGCGCCGCAAAAATAATATCATAGCGCAGCAGGAATCAGTGATTCTCAAACGGTTACTTACCTCAGGTGTGGCATTGATTCCCGGCGAAGCTTCTTTTGTCGATGCGCATACACTGGAAATCATCGATGCCAGCGGCGCCTCCAGCCGTTTATCAGCAGCGATTATTGTATTGGCTACAGGCTCCAGACCGCGACGTCCTTCCGATATCCCCTTCGACAAGAAGACTGTGCTCGATTCCACGTCTATCCTGAAACTGAAACGTTTACCGAAAAGCCTTGTCGTCATTGGCGGTGGTGTCATCGGATGTGAATTCATATCGATTTTTGCCGCTCTCGGTGTGGAGGTCAGTGTCGTCAATTCACATAAACAGCTGCTATCCTACCTCAGTGAGGATGTCGTCGAAGTGCTGGCCGATTCATTTGAAAATATGGGAGTGCAACTGCACATGGATGAGCATGTGGTCGCTATTCGCAAGGAAGATGATGACGTATTGACCCTGCTTGAATCGGGTAAAAAACTTTATGCCGATGCCGTGCTGTATGCACTGGGCCGTCAACCCAATTCGCAAAGCCTTCATACCGCCAATGCCGGCATTGAACTCGATCAGGGCTGGATCGCTGTCAACAAACACTTCCAGTCCAGCGTACCGCATATTTATGCCGTAGGGGATCTGGTCGGCCGGCCTGCACTGGCCTCGACCGGCATGGAGCAGGGGCGCACTGCCGTTATCCACGCGTTTTCCGGAGAAACACAGGCCATGGCAAAACACCTGCCGATGGCGATTTATGCTATTCCGGAAATTTCTTGGGTCGGTAAAACCGAGAAAGAGGCCCGGCGTGAGAAGCTCAACTATGTCGTCGGGCGCGGTTACTATAAGGAAAGCGCCCGTGGACAGATTATCGGCGATTGCAATGGTTTGGTAAAACTGATCGTCGATGCCGACACATGCCAGCTGATCGGCGCACATATCGTCGGTGAACACGCCAGCGAACTGAT
>WFUI01000106.1 GCA_015485035.1 Mariprofundus sp. | reverse complement strand
CGACCCGCTGTTTTCCGCCTGTCTGCTGATCCCGCTATTGGCGGGACTTATCTGGAAACAACAATCACGTAATTTAAGTATGCTGGGCTTTGCTATGGCCTTCAGCTATCTCGCGCTGGCTTATCATAATCAGCAACAGGGCATCGAACTGGTCAGAAAAGCGCATCCTGATGCCACTGCATATCATGCCCTGCCCATGGCATTTTCGCCCTTCAACTGGCAACTGATTGCAGAATACCCTGATGATTATGCCCGCGCTGCAGTTAAGCTGAAACCGGACTTCCCCGGGCTGAGCCCGCTCTTCGATGATGCATTCGTCACCTCCCTGCTTTCAACAAAGATCAGTGGCCCAAATCATATTATCTGGCAAACACTGCCGGCCATGCACACGCTGAAGGGTGCAGCACAATTACCGGGCACAGCATTTTACGCATGGTTCGCCCGCTTTCCGGTGCTGCTGGAACAGAATCAACAGTTTATCGACTTTGGCGATCTGGCCTTTGGTGCCGGAGCCCCAGGTGTCCGGCCTTCCTTTCAGCTACATATTGACCTCACTGCCGCTAACTCCGCCACACCGGAAGTCCCGGCAGAAGGACCGCAGGCATGGCTGATCTGGCGTGGAAGCAAGAAAAGCGAACTCACATTAAATGCTGCTCCATTTCGCTGGTTAGTATCTGAATAATACGACAACTCCGCCTTCCTCTACGCCCACACCCCATCATTACTTGCGATTTGTGCGCTTTTGGTTTTTAATCTGAGGGTCATTCATTGTTCTGGAGGTTTCCATGAAACATATTCGTTTATTATTCCTCACGACCCTGCTCCTGCTGCCCGCATTGAGTCCGGCGGTTGAAATTGAAGGTGTCACGCTGCCGGATACGATTGAACTGCAAGGCAAAACCCTGCAACTCAACGGAGCGGGCATCCGCACAAAATTCTTTTTCGATATTTATGTTGGCGGACTGTATCTGGAACAACATGAAACCAGCGCCAAAAAAATTCTTGCCGACACCGGCAACAGGCGTATCACGATGAACTTTCTTTATGGTGAAGTGGACAAGGAGAAACTCACCGACGGGTGGACTGAGGGCTTTGATAAAAACCAGTCCGATGAACGTATGCAAAAGCTGAAAGACCGACTTGCCAGCTTCAATGCATTATTCACCACAGCACACCGGGGCGACTCAGTCGTATTCGACCTGCTCAGTGATGGCACCACCCATGTCAGTTTTAATGGCCACGAAAAGGGTGTCATTGAAGGGTCGGATTTCCAGCAAGCACTATTGGCGGTCTGGCTGGGCAAAAAACCGGCTGACAAGGGGCTGAAACAATCCATGCTCGGTCGATAATCAATTCAGCTCATGAAACCCGGGCATCTTAACCATTTCGATGTCAACAGTGTTGAATTTATTCGTTCCAGCCTTACAACCTTCACGAATCGGACAGATGAGGCTGTCCATAATATTTACAGTAACGATCAAGCCATCCACGACTTCCGCATTGCCCTTAGGTACTTGCGCAGTTGGCTGAAAGCCTTCGGCAACACAATCGGCCTTGACCCGGAATTGTTAGCAGATGTATCCAGACTGGCAACGGCAACCAACCATTGCCGCGACCTGGAAGTTTACACCATATGGCTGGATCATCAGATTAACTGCGGAATAGAGTCGCCATCCATCGATCATTATGTGAGCGACATCCATCAGCGCCATGAGCAAGCCAGACAGGACATCAGAATATATATCAGTGACACATGGCCTGAAATTGGATGCCGGATTCATAAAGCCATTCATCACCCGGATCACAACGAATCCGTCGGAACTGAATTTTCTCATATGCTGTATCAGGCACTTCATCAACAATTACTCAAACTTTCACGTCAACTCACTGAGGTGACAGGTGCAGAAGAGTGTGAGCACTCTGCAAAACGATTGCACAAATGCCGCATTTCCATAAAACAGATCCGCTACCTGCTGGACCCGTTTAAAACCGAAAATATTCAATGCAAAAAATTGGTGCAGGATCTTAAATCGGCACAGGATCAGCTCGGCGTTTATCACGATCTGTGGATTTTCACCGCAATGTTGTATCAGGACGCATCAAAATATGACGGTTTGACCACTTTGATCGAATTGATTGAGCGGCAACGCCATGAAGGCTATTCCACACTACAAAAAAACTTGTTTGTTTTGCCTGTACCCTGGCTGAAAAACCTCGAAACCATGCTCGCCAGGAGAATGTTATCACTTATTACAAAACAACCACCAATGGTGCAGTAACTGCTGAAAAAATCAGGCGATCTTGCGTCTTTCCGGATTCGCTCCGAACTCTTCAATATAGTCGGCCATGGCAGCTTCAATGACTTTCGTCGCATGCTCAAAACCGTAAGGCTCGCCGATGGATACCTTCTGAGGATGCCCCGGAGCCAGTTTGTAGCTAAGAAAATAGTGTAACAACCGATCAATAAGAGCTGGTGGCAATTCTGAGATATCATCGATATTCGACCAAAGCGGATCATCCTCAATCACGGCAATAATCTTGTCATCCGCTTCATCGTGATCATTCATCGGCAAACCGCCCACGACACGGGCATTGGCAAGAATTTCAATGCGGGAGATCGGGCGCTCGGAAATCACACATATATCCAGCGGATCCCCATCACCCCGTTTGGCATCATCCATAAGATCACCGACACGTCTGGCACACAGCGTACGTGGAATAAAACCATACAAGGCAGGATGCTGCGAGGATGAACGCACCGAACGGTCGACACGCAAATAGCCGGACTTTTTGTCCACTTCAAATTTCACCGTATCAAAGGGGCTGATTTCGATATAGGCATGTACCCGCCGGGGCGGTTCGGCTCCGACATCAAGCCCGTGCCATGGATGTGGTCGCCATTGGGAAAATGATTTCATACGTCAGTTCTAGCACAAAATATCATATTACCCAACAAAAAATCATGTTTTTAACAAGACCGGAGAAATACATCACATTACATTACACTTGATAACTGAACTACCCATCAATGGGAACCCATCGTTATCGAAGGCTGTATGCCATTGGGAAACAGCACCCACATGCGACCTTTTTGTTTCATACTACCTGCCTGTCTGCCTGCCTCATCACCAAAGCCCCAAAAGAAATCACCACGGATCGTGCCTTTGATTGCTCCCCCGGTATCCTGCGCCAGCATCAGGCGATTAAGCGGCTTATCCGTGTTCGGCCAGGTCGTCGACAGAAAAACAGGCATTCCGAGTGGAATAGTACGCCTGTCAACGGCCATACTGTAACCGGGTGTCAGCGGAATACCCATTGCACCTACAGCCGAGGTCTGTGAATCCGGCATTTCCCGAAAAAACACATAACTGGGATTGGTGTATAATAATTCTTTCAGGCGTCCCGGATGATCAATTCCCCACTGACGTATACTCTGTAGAGAAGCCTGATCAATCGTCAACTCCCCCATCTCCACCAGCTTTTTCCCGATTGATGCATAGGGGTAACCATTCTGATTGGCGTAACCCAGCTTAACGACAGAGCCATCCCGCAACTGGACCCGTCCCGATCCCTGCACCTGAAGGAAAAACAGGCTGATTTCGTCATCCACCCAGAGTATCTCCTTACCTTCAGGCGCATGTTTACCATCGATATCGGCACGATCATAATAAGGTACGACACGCTTGCCTTCGATACGCCCACGTAAACGCATGCCTTTGAGTTGCGGATAGAGTTTACTCAGATCAATCACCAGCAAATCATCGGGCTCTCCATACACCGGAAAACGATAACGTCCGGTTTTCTTGCGACTGCCATAGAGCAAAGGTTCATAATAACCGGTAATCAAGCCCTGATCGGAACCATCCCCATTGCGTAACTGCCAGGGCGTAAAATGACGCTCAAAAAAACTGCGCAGCCCTGCGTTATTGGTTGTATCAAGCAATCCGGCTTCAGCACAAACCTGCTGCCATACCTCTTTTTTCTGTAATGATACACACTCTGCCCGCAGCGCCTTAAGTGATGAATCCAGCTTTACCGATTGCCAGTCCGGCAATCCGTGCCACTGGCTTTTCACATAGGAAGGCTTTCCTGTCGCGGGTGTCTCGATCCGTTTGGACGGACATGCCACCAGTATCAGGCTGCAAATTACCAGAACACCTTTCTTCATCATCCCGTTCATAAGCATCTGCCCCTGCTTGTCACCTGTACTGTTTCCATTCACAACCTCACCCACCACCTTCCGTTGTTCTGTATTCGCCATGCCATGGTGCCACTTTAAGCAATAATAACATCCCCGGTACTGCCAGTGCAGCACATAACAGGAAAAAGCTTGTCCAACCGAATGCTTCTACCAGCCAGCCAACACCTGCATTGATAAAAGTGCGGGGAACTGCAGCCAGACTGGTGAACAGGGCAAACTGGGTTGCCGTATAAGCCGGATGCGTTGCACGGGCAATATAAGCCACAAACGCTGCAGTTCCGACACCGACACCGAATGCTTCCAGCCCAATCACCATAGCCAATCGGGTTAACTCGGCCACACCGACATCCTGCTGAAGCCCCAGTGAAGCCAGCCAGGCAAACCCGAAAATCGACCCCAGCTGCACCACCCCGAACAGCCACAAAGCGCGATTGATGCCTATTTTCACCATCCACAAACCGCCCAGCAGCCCACCGATGACAGCCGGCCACAAACCGGCATTCTTGGCAATCAGACCAATTTGTGTTTTTGAATAGCCCATATCCAGATAAAACGGCGTCGCCAGCGCTGTGCACATGCTATCGCCCAGTTTATAAAAGAAGATAAAGGCCAATACCATCAATGCGCCCTGCACGCCTTCCCTGCCTATAAATTCATGAAAGGGCTCAACGACGGCTTCCCTTAAACTCCTGGGAGGGTCAGCCCGATGCGGCTCGGATACAAGCAGCGTCATCACCATGCCCGGCAACATGAACAGCGCAGTGATAATGAATACCGTACTCCAGGCCAGATGATCAGCCAGAATCAGGGATAGTGATCCCGGTACCAGACCTGCCACCCGATAAGCATTTACATGCACCGAATTTCCCAGCCCCAGTTCAAGGTCGGATAACAATTCGCGCCGATAGGCATCCAGCGCAATATCCTGAGTCGCGGATAACAATGCCAGCACCGTAGCAAACAGTACGATCATATTCAGTTCTGTCTGCGGCGAGAACGCTCCCATCGAGGCTATCACGGCCAACAACCCGGCCTGCGTCAACAGCATCCATCCGCGCCTGCGCCCCAATAACGGTATTACATAACGATCGAGCAACGGCGACCACATGAATTTCCAAGTATAAGGGAACTGAATCAGGGCAAACAAGCCAATCGTGGTCAAATCAACCTGCTCACTTCGAAGCCATGCCGGTAACAGATTGAGTAACAGATAAAGCGGCAAGCCGGATGCAAATCCGGTAAAAACACAGATCAGCATCTTGCGGCTGAATAATTGTTGAAGCGCAGTCATTGCAAATACACCTTTTGCTGCAATTTCATAAAACAGCCAGCCAACCGCATTTCACGGTAGAGAATATGTGGAGATAAATTCTTTTACAGTACGAAATATTTTAGCGCAGCAGCGGGCCATCCAGGAAAGCCAGTTCATCCCAGATGCTGCTCGGACAACCTTCGGCATCACGAAACTTCAAGTTCTGACGCTTCGGGACAAGCCTGTGCGGGCGACCATAGCTATCTTCCTGCACATCCGAACCATCATCGGCCGAAAGAATCATCAGCCCTTCATCCGGCAGCAGATCCGTGACTTCATATTCCTCATTCAGATAGCGAACACGCTTGCCGATCAGTCTGCTCAGCGCATCATGGTCTTCAATCAAACTCTGCAATCCCGCATCAGCCATATTATCCAGCTCCCCCACAAATCAATGCTCCATACCTAACCACACAGACGAGCATAGAAAGGCATGCAACCAGCGTCAATGACCGGAGCAATGGAAGAGACTGGCGCTGTTGCGCACAACAGCTACAATCCCGCATACTCATGAAGGCAGGAGACGCGGATGAATAACCTGTGGACACAGATGACCGGAATCACATTGCTGGATATCACTCTGGCACACTGGTTACTGGCAGTCACAGCACTGTTCATTACTGTTGTCGCCCAGCGTTATATTGTGCGTCTGTTCCACATCATTGCCCAGAAAATAACCTCTCGAACCGAGACTCAACTGGATAATGTATTACTCGAAGCCGCCGAGCGACCAGCCGGCATGCTTATCTTCGTTGTCGGCCTGATCATCTCCGTGCATTTGCTCAACCCGCCTGCCGACTCGTTCCCAATTATTGGCCTGGCCGATAATGCCGGTCGAATTGTCTCCATTGTTATCGGTGTCTGGTTTTTATGGCGTTCCATTGAAGGGCTGGCGGTGTATTTCACTGCCCGTGCCAGACAAACCGAATCGACGCTGGATGATCAACTGGTTCCGTTTGTTGCAAAAACGCTGAAAGTCTTCCTTGTGCTGACCGCTGTGCTGGTGGTGGCCCAGAATATGGGGTACTCCGTTTCCGGCCTGATCGCATCGCTTGGCATTGGCGGAATTGCCGTTGCCATGGCGGCTAAAGATACCATTTCCAATATTTTCGGCTCAATCATGATTCTGGTTGACCGTCCGTTTACAGTCGGCGACTGGATCAAAACACCTGAATTTGAAGGTGTCGTTGAAGAGGTTGGCTTTCGTTCCACGCGTATCCGTACATTTGCCCGTACACTGGTCAATGTACCCAATTCGACACTGGCCAATATGGTAATTGATAATATTGACAGCCGTTCGGAGCGCCGCGTCAAAATGCGCATCGGTCTGACCTACGACACCACACCGGATCAGATGAAAGCTGCACTGGCCGGAATTGAGCAGCTGCTTTGCGAGCATCCCGGTGTCGATCAGAGTTACAAGCTGGTTAAATTTGATGAGTTTGAAGATTCCTCTCTATCGATATTCCTCTACTACTTTTCCAGCAGCAAGGTATGGGAAGAATATCTCCAGGTTCGTCAGGAAGTGAATTTGCAAATCATGGAATTGCTTGAATCACTCGGCCTGGCGTTTGCCTTCCCGACCCGCACGCTGCATATTGAAAAGAGCACTATGGATGTCTGACAAGCCGGTGGTTGAAGCATTTACAGATGGAGCCTGTTCGGGCAATCCCGGCCCCGGAGGCTGGGGCGTACTGCTGCGTATGGGCGGGCATGAAAAAGAACTATGCGGCGGAGAAGCGCATACCACCAACCAGCAAATGGAACTGCAGGCCGCAGTCGAGGCACTAAAAGCGCTCAACCGACCCTGCCGTATCACCATTTACTCCGATTCCAAGTATGTTGTACAAGGCATGAATGAATGGATTCATAACTGGAAAAAGAAAGGTTGGAAAACCGCCGGAAAAAAACCTGTTTCGAACCTTGCGCGATGGCAGCTGCTGGATAAGCTGGCGGCCAAACATGATGTAAGCTGGAAATGGGTGAAAGGCCATGCGGGCCATGAAGGGAACGAACGTGCTGATGAGTTGGCGCGTCAGGGCATGCCCGCTTCCGCGTCCTGCTCACCCGCCGGATCCAACTGAATAATCCGCATCTGGACCGGCCAATCCTTTGCAATAAGCCCGTCGATATTCACAAGCTGCGGAGCTGATCCATTACGAGGGTAAATTTTCACCCTGTCCGTTTCTGTCACATGATCGAGAATCATTGTGGTTCCCCCCACCGGATGCAGGCCTGAGCGACTATCACAACACAGATCAAACCGCTTTTCCTTAAATGGTTTCCCCGCATCAAACCGGCGCACCGCCGTATCGTTAAACGTAAGGGGTTCATCCGTGCCTGCCAGCTGAAAGCGCAGCCATAATTCCTTCCGGGCAGGCACCGGCGCAGCAGATGGCAACTGGCCGGAACGCAGAAACTCCATCGCCCATGGTTCATTAATCCGTCTGCCCAGGTGATGATCGCCATTCACTTCTGCATTGGGTGCCCACGGCAGCCATGCATGAGACGTGCTGACAACCAGATCTCCTTTCAATAACCGTTTCTGTTCTTTGGCATATACATTCAGGACAACCTTCCCATCCAGTTCCGCTCCTTCAATACTGTTAAGCTCCCACAGAAAATCACTGCCGGGCAACAGCTCCTCGGCCTGGATATTCCCTGTATATGAAATGTTGGCGATTTCGACCAGAATATTTGCTATATCGCTGCCAAAATGGGGCGTCGATAAAAACAGCACACGACGCACAGGACTTTCACTGTGATGTGATAAATACTGGCGTATCAAAAGCCCGCCCATGCTATGGGCAACGATATCTACCTGTTTATAATTTTGCAGATAGATATCGAGTTGTTCTTCGAGCAGTTCGAGTGGCGGATATCGATTGGCTACAATGCCGGTTCGGTAATT
>WFUI01000105.1 GCA_015485035.1 Mariprofundus sp. | reverse complement strand
GAGTAATAATGGGGCTGTTTTCGGGTCTTAGAAGGTTTTTTAAGTACCTGTAATCACCACTTTAAGGATGAAGGGTTATGCCCAGAGCGAATCGCTATTTTATACCGGGCCATGTCTGGCATATTACGCACCGATGCCATAATCGTGAATTTTTGCTGAAGTTTGCCAGGGACCGCAAGCGCTGGTGTTATTGGTTGTATGAAGCAAGAAAGCGCTATGGCTTGTGCGTACTCAATTATATGGTTACTTCAAACCATATCCACCTGCTTGTTCTTGATACTGGTAGTGGTGTGATACCGAAGAGCATGCAGTTGATCGCTGGTCGTACTGCCCAGGAATACAATAGCCGGAAAAGGCGAAGGGGCGCATTTTGGGAGGATCGCTACTTTGCCACAGCAGTAGATTGTGGTAGCTACCTGGCGAGGTGTCTGGTCTATATCGATATGAACATGGTCAGGGCAGGCGTTGTGAAGCAACCTGGAGAATGGAAGCATTGCGGATATCATGAAATTCAGTCACCACCACGGCGCTATCAGATCATCGACCGGGAAAAACTTGCGTTATTACTTGGGCTCGAGGATGTAGGGTCCCTTTCCAGTTACCATGCACATTGGATAAATGATGCGTTTTCCAGTGGTGCCAGTCATCGTGAAGGGTTCTGGACTGAAACTGTTGCAGTAGGAAGTCAGAGATATATTGAACAGGTGATGAAGGATCTTGGATACAAAGCCAGGAGAAGAAAGGTCTCTGTTGTTGGAGATGCTTATTCAGTAAAAGAGCCAGTTCAACCATACGCAGTCCAAATCTCAGAAGAATGATAGGTTATGGGGATGACCACAGATCGTAATGAGGCGGATACTAAACGACTTTTTTACGTAAAAATGGTGATTCTAAGCGTGCTATGAGCAGCTGATATGGAAAAATATTTAGTTCAAACAGTCAATTAACATGGTCCGACCCCAATATGGCGACCCCAATATGGCGTTGATCCAGGAAGGAATGATGGTCGATAGGGGTAACGGGTCTCGATCGCCTGACATTGCGTGAGCGGGCTCAATCCTTGCCTGATACAGATACGGCGGCATCATCGATTCGAAGGATTGTTCTCGTTTTCGCGTTATTCAGAAGCTTTATTCGTTCTGGCAGTGACCTGAAGAACGGTGGTCTGGCAGCGCGTTTTTCCAGGCTTGCCGTACATGCATATCGCTTTTTCACCTCGATCTTTGACTGTCTGTAGTATCTCTGGGCAATGGCATTTATTGTTTTCTGTCTTTGTTCATAGTTCTTGCTGCCTATCGGTATGGCGAAATACTTTTTGCTGTATTCGAAGTATTTGTCGAGAAGGCGCGCCTCGTGTATCAGGTGCGGCATCCAGCATTTTTCGAATGTGTTCTTTACCTGCTGCATGTAGGTTCTGAGGTATTTCATGCCCTGCCGGATCTCGTTGGCCTCTGATACAGGAAAGGATGTTTTTGTCGTGCGCAGAAAATCGATGCTGCGGGACAAATTGTCTGTATGCTTTGTGATGAAGTTTCTGAATGAATCATGGTTTAAATGCCATTTATAGGCAATTGCATTGCCCCATTTGTCGGTATAAATCAGCGCCTCCGTCACACCTGCGCGTGCAAGGGTCCGCTTGACGTATCCATGGACATTAGAGTAGTAAAGCGTCATATTCATATTCTTTATGTACACACTGATTTCGCGTTGGTATTTCTGAAGCTCGTCGATATGGTTCTTCATGGTGATGAAGCTGAAGGCATGTGAATCGTCGATGCCGTTGCCCGTGTTCTTCCACCGCTGGCTTGCGGGATCCCATTCCGGGGTTCTGGTCGGGTCGCTGTCGAGCTGGCGAAAATCGCGCTCCTCGGGTGAGAGGCGGACGCTGATCCGTTTGGTGTATAGGCCATCCCTGGTTGGCCGCTTATATTTTGCCAGGTACTCAAAGTAATCGCTTCCTTTATCCATAAGTTTCGTTGTAACACCCTCTCCAACCCTGACGATGGGGGGTGCGCTCAGGTGGCTGGAGAAGGTCAGTTTGATTCTGACGGGTTTACCGAATTCCTCATCCGAGAGCGGGCGATTGACAACGACCTTGCGTTTCCACACCGGTTGATAGGTCTTCAGTGCCGCCTGGGTATCGGCGATGGCGCGGCGGATCTCCATCAGCATGTTATGGTAGGGACGTTCTGCTTCAATGGATTGGTGGATGACGCCCATCAATAGCTGATGCTCGGCGTAGGCCTTGAAGAAGGTGGATTCCGCCTTACGGGTCTTGTGGTCGTAATAGGCACTGATGATGCCCTTGATGGCCGAGACGCCCACAGCAAAGCGGATGCTGGCGGGCTTGGGAATGACATCCAGCGTGAACAACGCCTTGCCACTGGCGGGTATGAGCAGGCCTTTCAGGCGTGGGTA
>WFUI01000104.1 GCA_015485035.1 Mariprofundus sp. | reverse complement strand
GTTCGGTACCATGGCGTTTGGTCACCTTCACGGTAACAAACGGAGCCTTGCACTGGGGACAGGCGCGATCAATCGGTTCATTCCACAAGGCGTTTTTGCATTTGGGGTAGGAGGAACAGGAATAGAAAATTTTACCGCGCCGTGACTTCTTCTCCAGAAACGTGCCTTTGCCACACTGCGGGCAACTGACCCCTGTATCCTTCGGCTTTTCCAGTGGCTGAATGTTTTTGCATTTGGGATAAGCGGAACAGCCGAGGAACTTGCCATAGCGTCCGGCCTTGATCACCATCGGTTCGCCGCATTTTTCACATGTCTGGTCGGAGAGTTCCGGCTCGGCCTGCTCACCATCCTTGCCATTAAGCGGTTTAGCCACTTTACATTCCGGATAACCGGTACAGGCCATGAATTTACCATATCGCCCTAATTTGATAACCATTGGCTTGCCGCATTCAGGGCACGCTTCATCGGTTGCCTCTGATGGACGCTCTGCTCCGGCCGCCTTATCAACAGCCGCTTTAAACGGACCCCAAAAATCACGCAGCACCGGCTTCCAGCCACTCTCACCGCGCGCTACTGCATCCAGCTTGCTCTCCACCGATGCAGTAAACTTCGGATCGACGATTTCTCCAAATGAGGAAACCAGAAATTTGTTCACCCATTCGCCTGTATCCGTCGGCACAAAACGCTTCTTTTCCATCACCACATATTCGCGCACCCGCAATACGTTCAGGATTGAGGCATAGGTGGAGGGCCGACCAATACCGTTGGCTTCCAGCTCCTTGACCAGCGTTGCTTCGGAGAATCGAGGCTTGGGCTCGGTAAAATGCTGTTTGGCTGTTGCCTGTTCGACCTCAATCGCATCACCCACCGCCAGTACGGGCAATAAACGATCCTTGTCATTCTTGGCCGGTTCATCCGTACCTTCAATATACAGTTTGCGGAAACCTGCAAAGGCCAGTGTTGAACCGGTTGCCCTGAGCGTCAGATCCCCGGAATCGATATCAGCACGCACCTGATCGAGCACGGCAGCTGCCATCTGCGATGCCAGTGCCCGTTTCCAGATCAGTTTGTACAGTTTCAGTGCATCGGCATCGAGCACCGAGCGCATTGCCTCCGGCGTGCGTGTCACCGATGTCGGGCGAATTGCCTCATGCGCTTCCTGGGCATTTTTGCTTTTGGTTTTAAAGTGGCGGGGCTTCTCGGGCAGGTAGTCGCTGCCATAACTGCTGACAATATGCGCACGCATTTCCGCAATCGCATCATCAGAAATATTCAGTGAGTCGGTACGCATATAGGTAATCAGACCGACAGGCTCACCGTCCACTTCAATACCTTCATACAGTTTCTGCGCCACCTGCATGGTTTTCCTGGCCGTAAAGCCCAGCTTCCGGGAAGCATCCATCTGCAATGTCGTGGTAATGAACGGCGGTGAAGGCTGCTGTCTGGCCTGTTTTTTCTGTACATCGACAACCCGAAACACACCCTTTTCCACCCGGCGTGCCATAACCTTGGCACTCATACCGTCGGTAATAGAAAATTTTGTCAGTGCCTTGCCATCTACAGCCTGCAGTTGTGCCTGAAACTTTTCAGAGCCCGTCCGGCACTCCGTATCAATGGTCCAGAATTCTTTGGGTTTGAAATCGCGAATATGCTGTTCGCGTTCACAAATCAGGCGCAGCGCCACCGACTGCACACGTCCGGCTGACAGGCCGCTGCGAATTTTTCTCCACAACAATGGCGACAGGGTAAAACCAACCAGATAATCCAGCGCGCTGCGTGCCTGCTGGGCATCCACCAGCTGCATATCCACTTCGGTCGGGTTTTCAACAGCTTCGGTAATGGCTTTTTTGGTAATTTCATTAAACGTGATTCGCTGAACCGCTTTTCCATCCAGTGAACCACGCTGGCGCAACACTTCCGCCACATGCCAGGCAATCGCTTCACCCTCGCGATCCAGATCGCTTGCAAGAATCAGGGTATCCGCCCGCTTCATCGCTTTATCTATGGCATCAAGGCGCTTCTTCTTGTCATCAATGATCTGATATTTGATGGCAAAATCGTTATCCGGATCAACCGAACCGTCTTTCTTGGGAAAGGCGCGCACATGGCCATAGGAGGCCAGTACCTTATATCCTTTTCCCAGATATTTTTCGATGGTTTTCGCTTTGGCGGGAGACTCCACCACAACAACTGCACTCATGTTTGATGCAACTCCACAGATAACAGATAACGGCTGCCGGGCAGGCGTTCAATCACGCCCTGCAGCTCAAGGCGCAGCAAGATGGGGGAAAGCTCAGGTACGGTCAAGCCGCAAGTTTCGGCCAGGTGATCCAGGTGCATGCTTCCGGTGGACAGTGCCTGCAACAGTTTCGCCTCATCTGAATCGGCGGGCTGATAGGTTTTGCCACCTGCAGTACGTCCCTTTTCGCCCGAAGCCCAGCCCATGGATTGCAACACCTCATCAGCATTTTCGCTCAATGTTGCACCTTCGCGAATCAACTGGTGACAACCGGCATGGTTGCCGCCCAAAACCGAACCGGGAACGCTGAATACCTCGCGCCCGTAATCAACAGCTTTTCTTGCTGTAATCAATGAACCCGAACGAACATCTGCTTCCATGACCAGCGTGGCATGACTCAATGCGGCAATAATGCGGTTGCGGCGCGGAAAATATTCCGGCCTGGCAGTCACTTGAGGGAAAAATTCACTGACGACGCATCCCTGAGAGGCAATCGCCCGAACCTGCTGTAACTGCTGTTCGGACAACGTAGCCAAGCCGCAGCCCAGCACAGCTACGGTGGGGGAATTCCCTTCGAGTGCCCCGCCATGTGCTGCCGCATCGATTCCATACGCCATGCCACTGACAACACAAATCTGGCGATCGGATAAATAACGGCACCAGCGCCGGGTGATCAAACAGCTCTCCCGGCTGGCACGACGTGCTCCCACCACGGCCAGCATGCGGGCACTATTCAGGCTGCATACATCACCCTGAAAAAACAGCAGCAGCGGTGCATCATCGAATGGTTGCAATGTGCCCGGCCAGCCGGGGTCATCCGGGCATAACAGGCCGATTCCCTGCTGCCGGCACAGTTCGACCACCGATTCGACGGCCTGATCAAGATCCTGCCCAAGCGCGGTCAACAATTGCGGACCGATGCCATCCACTGTTTTCAATACTTGCGGCGACTGTGACCATAACCGTTCGATGCCGCCAGCAGCCTGCACAAGCCTCCGCCCCGTCATCGGCCCGATGCCACGCACCATAGCCAGCCGCAACCATGCTGTTGCCCTATCTGAAATCATCGCCTTACCCTATCCCGTATATCCATGAAATTACCAGAGAGCCACCTTCCAACATGCCGGCCATCTACAAAACATGATTCCGGGTCTGTAGCCATCGGCTTGAGACCATATAAAACGCCTGCCATTTTGGCAGGTATCATTTAGAGCCTGTTCACGCTAATTTTGATCGAAGCGCTGATGGATCCGCACTCCCGCACAAGGCATTTATTTGCAACGTTTCTTCGATGAAGCCCGTAGCTACGCTTACGAACGACTGAGCAAACGCCCGTTGCGGATAAATGAACCAGCGCGGGCGCAGCAGTATTGATGAATAGTCCGGGTTAGAGGTGAAAGCTTCGTTGAGGGCGGGTATGCTTTATTGCGGACGGGAGTGTTTGACAGTATCACCAACATTGATCGGACCGGTTGATTTGGTAATCAGAGCAATCGAAGCCTTTTGCTGGGGTACCAGAATCAGTAATTCCCCAATCTGTTCCTGCGGCAGCAGCACTTCACCGCCAGTCACCTTGTCCTCCACGACACGCCCGGCCTTGAAAATAGACATTTGCATACCGGCTTTCAGCCCATCCTTCAGGCCCAGATTAATACCAAGCACCTGATGCTGGCCTGCCTCATGTGCATCATTACGGATATAGATCACTGTGCCGGATAGCGAAGAATCCGGATAGCTAAGCATAATGTGTGGATCAATCGTCCGGGCCGGTTTGACGCGGTCGCCACGGGAAATCTCCTCAAATGCTTTCACGACCACAGCGCGAGACACACCATGTTCTGCCGATAGAACTTTTACCTGACCCATATGTTTAATAAGAACGCCAAGTTCATTGCCGCTGTTTGGTTCACGCAGCACATCAGTGCTGCGGAACACATCAAACAGAGTTCCGGGTTTGGCAGGCTGCTGCAGTTTCAGATATACACGATCGTGTTCACCGTAATTAAGACGATCATCCCGGGAATCCAGAATATAGCCCACGCCCTGTACCTGATCAGCCTGAATAAACCCCTGCCGCTGCAAGGCTGTCAACAGCATGGATGAATCTGCTTTCTCTTCCAAACGCTCCACTGGCCGGACAATAATCATTGGACGAGGCTGTATACGGGTCAATCCTCCCTGACCGGGCTGATTGCCATCAAACCATATCTTGTTACCGGGATAAATCAGGTCGGGGTTGGTAATATAAAGATTATGCTCCCATATTTTCAGCCATTTCCAGGGATCTTTAAAGAAATAATCGGCGATATCCCAAAGCGTATCCCCTTTCTTGACCACATAGGGCTGCGATAAACCTGGTTTCACATTGCTGTTGAGCCCCTCCCCGCGAGCCTGTGACTGGCCTGCAAAAAGCGAAGAGGTAAAAAGAAACAGACTGGCCATCAAAACCGGCAACATAAAGTGTTTACGTGTCATCTCCGCTCCCCGAATGATTGAAAGCTTGTCACAGCGCTACAGCCCGCAATTGATGGTGACCATGGCATCAGGAGCTCCCGCCGGCCCGCTTTTTTCCTGTTGCCGGTTCCGTACCATCCATCAGGCGTTTGATATTGTCTGCATGTTTCCATGTCACCAGCGCTGCAATCATCACACCGACCAACAGGGCGGGCACTGAGCCGCCGGTCGATACGATCAGCAAGGGAAGCAACACTGCCGCCAGAATCGAGGATAATGAGACATAATGGCTTGTTTTTAGTGCGATCAACCAGACAAGTATGCCAATGCCTGCAGCCACGGGCTGCCAGAGCAGCATCACTCCGAGCATGGTAGCTACTCCCTTGCCCCCCTTGAATCCCAGATAGAGGGGAAAGATATGCCCCAGAAAAGTAGCTGCCGCTATAGCTGCTATCCAGGTTTCAGGCAATCCGGCCAGCAGTGCCAGCAGCACCGGAATCACACCCTTGGTGATATCAGCCAGCAGCGTTAAAGCACCGACCAGCTTACCCCCCGTACGCATGGCATTGGTAGCACCGATATTTCCACTACCATGTTCGCGCGGGTCTCTATCGGATAACAATTTTGTCAGCAGCAGTCCGAACGGTACAGAGCCGAGCAGATAAGCGGCAACGACAGCGCCGAAGATAAAGGGATAATTCAAATGCCACCCTTACGGTAATGCTGGCGAAACACATCCATTTGATGCTGGAGTTGTTCCGGTCGGGAAGCACATATATAAGTCGGCAGGATCCGCTCCAGCGCTGCCGCTTCGCCAAACTCGGCCGGGAATGCATCACCTTTAACGATATTATCATGAGCCAGCAACTTCAGCTGATCCAGTGTAATGGGTGGCGTCGGTAACACCGACGTAAAAATCGCCATCAGTTTGGCGACAAATCCGGGTACGGGTATGAAGATGCGTTTTCGACCCAGTTCGGTCATCAGCAATTCCAGCAGGGCCTGAAAACTGTATACCTTCGGCCCACCCAACTCATAGATTTGACCGATCGTATGACGATTATCAATCGACCTGGCAAAAGCACGCGCCACATCTTCAACCCAGATCGGCTGAAAACGCGTAGTTCCCGAAATAACCGGCATGACGGGCAGCATGGCAGACATTGCCTTGAACTGATTAAAAAAATTGTCGCCGGCACCATAAATAATAGAGGGTCGGAAAATCGTCCAGTTCAAACCCGATGCCTGCACAAGAGATTCAGCAGCCGCCTTGGTTTCGGCATAAGCACTGCCCGGCACCCGGCCTGCGCCCAGAGCGCTCATATGCAGATATTGCTTTACGCCGGCACGTTTACAGGATTCCAGCACACGAGCTACACCATCCACATGCGCCGCAGTAAAATTCTGCCGCCCTTTCTCAAATAACAGCCCCACCAGATAAATAACCACATCATGGTTTTCGACTGCAGCATCAATACCATACCCTTCAGCCACATCCACTCGTGCCAGTTGCACACCCTTGACCAGTAAATCACGCGCTCTTTCCGGGTGCCGGCAAGCCACCGTTACCTGATGCCCCGCACCGATCACCTGATCCACAATAGCACGTCCTACAAACCCGCTCCCTCCTACAATACAAACGCGCGTCCCCATGATTCGCCTCCCTTTCATTATATGAAACAAACGAGCTGATAATTAATCAGGTGTAAGTATGGGCTGCGATACGCCAAGGTCAATGTGCGTGCATGCCATCACAGGCAATCACAAGGTTGCAGTTCAGAAAAAAACGGTTATGCTAAGTCTGCATGGCAACCGGAAAGGAGGGCTTTTGTACAAACTTCATCAGCATATAAATCTATATGGCGATTGACACATCCAGCATCGATGGAACCAGCAGCCTGCCCGAAATACTCTTTCGGACAGCCGAAACGTATGCGGCCAATCCTGCCCAGTGGTATCGGGAACATGGAGAATATCTGCCAGTTACTTATGCTCAACTGGTCACGCGTGTTCGCCACGTTGCTTCCGGACTGATCCGGGCCGGATTCAAGGCCGGTGATCGCATTGCCCTGCTGATGGAGAATCGGCCCGAATGGGCAGTCATCGATTATGCCATTCTGTCCATCGGCGCGGTTACGGTGCCTCTCTACTGCTCCTACCGTCCGCAGGACATGTCCTATGTGCTGAATGACTCCGGTGCCGTCGCCATTGTCACCTCCGGTGGCAAGTTGTTGCGTGACCTGCTGATTGCAGCCGAATCATGTTCGCACCTCAAACACGTCTATGCCATCGAAAATAATACTGACAGTGATCAGGTAGAATTGCTGGTCGGACTCGAAGGTGGCGACATCGAAGAGGAAAAATTAGCCGACCGACTGGCCAGAATCGAACGGGATACTCTGGCTACGCTGGTCTATACCTCCGGCACCACTGCCAACCCCAAAGGCGTGATGCTCACGCATGGCAATATTATTACCAATCTGGAAGCTGTTCCCTTTGTCTTTGATCTGACAGCCGGCAGAAGCGGCGATCGTATGCTGTCATTCCTGCCGCTGGCTCACACACTGGAACGCACCGGCGGACATTTCCTGCCCTATTCATTCGGCCTTTCTGTCGCATTTGCAGAACGTCCGGATACCGTGGCCAAAAACATGGTCGAAGCCAGACCCACATTCATGATTGCCGTACCCCGCATGCTGGAAGTCATACGCAGCCGCATTCTGTCCCAGGTCAGCAAGCAGTCGGCATTCAGGCAGAAGCTGTTTCATACCTATTTGAATCTGGCCAACAAACAAAACCCCGGCCCTGTTGCATCCTTGATACTGCGCCTGCTGGACAAACTGGTCGGGCAAAAGGTTCGCGACCGTTTCGGCGGGAAAATGCGCGTATTCATCTCCGGAGGGGCACCTTTAAGTGTTGAAATCGCTGAATTTTTTGAATCTTTCAAGCTACCTGTTCTGGAAGGCTACGGACTCACAGAATCTGCACCTCTGCTATCGGCCAATCCCATGCATGATCGCCGTATCGGCAGTGTCGGCATCGCAGCCAAAGGGGTAGAGCTGAAAATTGCTGAAGATGGTGAAATTCTGGCGCGTGGTGCCAATATCATGCCCGGCTACTGGAAAAATCGTAAAGCCACCAAAGAGACGATTATCAATGGCTGGTTACACACCGGTGATATTGGTGAAATCGACAGCGATGGTTATCTGCGCATCACTGACCGGAAAAAAGACATCATCGTCAATTCCGGCGGTGAAAACATCGCCCCCCAACGCATTGAATGCATTCTGATTGGTGATGAGAAGATTGATCAGGCTATCGTTTACGGCGACCAGAAACCATACCTGGTCGCCCTGATCGTTCCCAACATGGATGCATGCACCGCATGGGCGAAGGAACAGGGGCTGCCTGAAACCGACTGGGATCACCTCTGCGACTCAGATATTCTGAAAAAAAACCTGCAAACCAAGATCAACAAGATGCTCAAACCGCTTAATCCGTTCGAGCAGGT
>WFUI01000103.1 GCA_015485035.1 Mariprofundus sp. | reverse complement strand
GGGAAAGTGCTGCTGGTTGAAGACAATATTGTCAATCAGGCGGTGGCGAAAAAGATGCTGGAAAAAATCGGAGTTGAATATGAGCTGGCCAATAATGGACAACTGGCGCTTGATCGCCTGAGTGGTGAGCATGACTTTGATCTGGTATTGATGGACTGCCAGATGCCGGTGCTGGATGGTTATGAAGCCACCCGCAAGCTGCGTGAAAAAGAACAGGGCAGCGATCAGCATTTGCCGATTATTGCCATGACTGCCAATGCCATGGAAGGGGATAAGGAAAAATGTATCGAGGCCGGCATGGATGACTATATTTCCAAGCCGGTAAAAATGCAGGCATTAAAAGAAACTCTGCAACACTGGTTATAGTAGCGGTATTGCAAGTTGTGCTTGGACAGACAGCCGCTTCGGATTGTATGATAGCACCCATGTTAAGCCATGCCCCCACGCCTGTTTTCTGTAGCCGTTTAAAATGGCGTACACGTAAACAGTGTGTTACTGAAACCATTCCATCCCATGTACAGCAGTGGCTATTTGACTCCGCCTCTCTGACCGCTAAATTAATTGCCCGCTGCCCGGGCAAATTCAGTGTTGAACTCATCTCCCAGAATAAAGCCTGTCCAACACTGGATGAATCACGGGTGTTGAATTTACGCCAGCGGCAACTGGCCGTGATTCGTCAGGTGATTTTACATTGTGATCAACAATCCTGGGTGTATGCTCGCACAATTATACCCATGAGAACATTACAGGGTTCATTAAGACAACTGGTGAAGCTGGGTAACCGGCCGCTAGGCGCAGTGCTGTTTGCGGATAAAAGTATTACACGGGGTGCTGTGGAAGTGGCTTCAGTTAAACCCTGTCATCAGGCATCACAGTGGGTCGGTTTTAAACAGCAGCATAATGTATGGGGGCGGCGTTCGGTGTTCAGCAAGCAGTATAAGCATTTGCTGGTGAGTGAATTTTTCTTGCCCGAGTTGATTGTACTGGATTATATGTAGTCCAGGTTAAGTCTCCTGTCCTGATATGAAAATACTTGCAAGTGTTGGCTGACTGTTATGATTCTTGTTTTATGGTGATCACTGTTTTGGGTATTGCTACTGTGTTACAAATCTAGCCAGCTATTGGATGCGATGTGTCTCGGTTCCCGCATTTTCAACGTAAATTGTTTTGTTCAGTGTGAATTAGAGGTTTTTTAAACACAGCACATGAATATTCTCAAATCTTTCGATACCCCGATATACCGCGAGCAGATTCGTGCGCTCTATCAGCAATCGTCATTTTTATTTTTGGGCATTGTTTTTGTCATGCTGGTGATTACCGCTTTTTTCTGGGAGCGTGCTGAACACGATATTGTGCTGATCTGGCTGGCGGCAAATATGGTATTAACATTGCTCCGCCTTGTATTGGTGAAAATTTTTCAGCATCAGCAACTGGAGATGCGCAACATGTTGTCCTGGGGACTGGTATTTGCCTTGTCTTCGATTATATCCGGCATATTATGGGGATCGATTGCCATTTTATTCTTACAGACCAGTGAGATAGAAACCGTATTGTTGGTGGTTATTGTGCTAGCCGGCATGGTCGCAGGCAGTCTGGTGCCACTGTCTGCTTTTATTCCTGCATACTATGGTTTTACCCTATGTGCCATGTCACCGCTAGCCTATGTGTTACTGACTAACGAAAGTGATGTATTGGTATTTATTGGCACACTGGTGCTGGTGTTTATTGTGGTGAACCTTGGCTATTCCTTTGTGGTGAATCGCAATCTGGTGGAATCTATCCGCTTGCGATTTGAAAACCTGGATTTGCTGGAAAGCCTGAAACAACAAAAGGAACTGGCGGAGCAGGCGAATGCAGACAAGTCGCGGTTTCTGGCGGCGACCAGTCATGATCTGCGCCAGCCATTGCATGCCATGGATTTATATCTGGGTGCGCTCGCCAATATGATTGACGCCGCCGAGCAAAAACAGTTGCTGGAAAAAAGTCGTCAGGCCAGCACGGTGCTTAACAGTCTGTTGACCGCGTTGATGGATGTGTCACGGCTGGATGCTGGCGATGTGGTTGTTGAACGCAAGCCGTCTAATATCAAAACACTGCTGGATATGCTTGCAGACGAGTTTCGTGAACAGGCGCAGCAGTTGGGCATCCAGTTGCAGGTGGAAGCACCTGCCGTCAGTGTGGATACCGACCCGTTGATGTTTTCTCGCATGTTGCGCAATTTGCTGAACAACGCCTGCAGTCACAGTGGTGCCAGCCGCATCGTGTTGCAGGCGCAAGTGCTGCAGCATGATGTGCGAGTATCGGTTTGTGATGATGGCGTCGGGATTCCGTTTGACCAGCAACAGCAGGTATTTTCCGAGTTTTACCAGTTAAACAACCCGGAACGTGACCGCGAAAAAGGGCTTGGTCTGGGGTTGGCGATTGTTAAACGCCTGGCCGATCTGCTGCAGCATGAACTGAAGCTGGAAAGCGAGTCTGGCAAGGGGTGTTGTTTTTCACTCAGCCTGCCTCGGGTTCATGCAGCACAGGAAGTGCAAGCGAGTGAGGTGGATATGCTTGACGATGATATCAGTGGCAGTTTTATTGTGCTGATTGATGACGAGGTAGGCGTGCGCGATGCTATGCGAACCCTGCTCCGGCAATGGGGGTGTGAGTTGTTGCTGGCGGATAGTGTGCAGGCATTGCAGGACGAGTTGCAGTCGCTGGATTATCCGCGCCCGGATATCGTTATTGCCGACTACCGGCTGCAAGGCAATACCACTGGCATTGATGCTGTGCATGTCGTGCGCAACCAGTTTGATAAAGCCATATCCGCACTGATAATCAGTGGTGATACGGACAGATCTGTACAAACGCAGACAGATCAGCATGGTTGCCTGCTGTTGCACAAGCCGGTTCAGCCGGGCGTTTTGCGTGAAATGCTGGCGCGCATGCTGGCGTCATAAACCAGCCAATCAGGTATCCGTAATACCAAGCAGCTTGCGCGCTTTCAAGCCGGCCTGCATGCGATTGTCTACATCCAGCTGACGCAACAGGCGGGTGACATATTGCTTCACAGT
>WFUI01000102.1 GCA_015485035.1 Mariprofundus sp. | reverse complement strand
CTTCCATATCGGATTTCATTTCTGCCCGTTTCGGACTGGTGAATTTATAATCATCCACCTTGACCGGACCGGGGTTGTTTTCCAGCCACTCCACGCACTGACTGATAATGCGGTTGGCTTCCAGCATCTCTTCCACACGCACCAGATAACGGTCATAACAATCACCGGTTACACCAACCGGAATATCGAAATCCACCTTGTCGTAAACATCATACGGCTGCGTTTTACGCAAATCCCAGGCAATCCCGGAACCGCGAATCATCGGGCCGGTAAAGCCCCAGTCCAGGGCGGCCTCTTTATCGACAATGGCAATATCCACATTCCGCTGTTTCCAGATACGATTTTCGGTTAGCAGTGTTTCATACTCGCCTACAAGACCGGGAAAACGCTCGGTAAATGATTTGATTTTACCCAGCAGCCCGTCGGGCAGATCCTTGGACACGCCACCCGGGCGAAAATACGATGCATGCATACGCGCACCACTGACTTCTTCATAGAAATCGAAAATATCTTCACGCTCGCGGAAGCAATAAAGAAACACTGTCATCGCGCCAATATCCAGCGCCACAGCACCCAGCCACATGCAATGGTTCAGAATACGTGTCAGCTCGGCATACATCACCCGGATATACTGTGCCCGTTCCGGCGCTTCAATACCCAGCAATTTCTCCACCCCGAGTGCATAAGCATGTTCGTTAGCCATCATGGAGACATAATCAAAACGATCAAAATAGGGGATATTCTGCAGATAGGTTTTGTATTCAAAAAGTTTTTCAGTACCGCGATGCAACAGACCTATATGCGGATCGGCCTTCTCGACCACCTCGCCATCGAGTTCCAGCACCAGACGCAACACACCATGGGCAGCCGGATGCTGGGGACCAAAGTTCAGCGTATAATTCTTAATCTCAGCCACGATCAACCCCCGGCCATGTGCGGTCAATCAACACGCGATCTTCCAACTTGTTCGGACGATAGACACAGCGCCACTGCGCTTCATCAAAGAACATTTCAACCCGCCCTGTCAGCGGGAAATCCTTACGTAACGGGTGCCCTTCAAAGCCATAATCTGTCAACAAGCGGCGCAGATCCGGATGATGGTTAAAGATAATACCATACATATCGAAAGTTTCGCGCTCAAACCAGTTGGCCGTTGACCACACTTCAGTCACCGAATCGACCAGATCACGCTCGTCAGCACCGACCTTGAGTCGAATACGCTTGTTGGCAGATACAGACAACAGGTGATACACCACCTGGAAACGCGGACTCTCCGCCGGCCAGTCCGGCATCTCCAGCATATCCACGCCGCAAATATCCACTACCTGCTCAAAGGACTGTTCGTTTTTCAAATAGTGGCAGGCATCCACAATACACCCGCGCGCCAGCGTAACCACCGGGCAATCCATCCCCTCGTGGGACTCCAGCACCTGCTCGCCGAATCTCGCACGCAAGCCAGCTACTGCAGCATTATCATCTGCAACCGCTTTCATGCCGATATCATCCTGTAATTTCTCTTTTGTCTCGTTACTTTCAGTCATAGCATCTACCGGGCAATGGTATTGGTGCGTTTTATTTTTTCCTGCAACTGAATAAATCCGTACAACAGCGCTTCAGCCGTCGGAGGACAACCCGGCACATAAATGTCCACGGGTACAATCCGATCACAACCGCGCGTTACCGAATAGGAATAGTGATAATAACCGCCGCCGTTAGCACATGACCCCATTGAGATCACCCAGCGCGGTTCGGACATCTGGTCGTACACCTTACGCAGCGCCGGCGCCATTTTATTACACAAGGTGCCTGCCACCACCATCACATCGGATTGACGCGGAGATGGCCGGAACACAATACCAAAACGATCCAGATCATAACGGGCCGCACCAGCATGCATCATTTCAACAGCACAACAGGCCAGACCAAAGGTCATTGGCCAAAGCGACCCGGCGCGAGCACCATTGATAAGCTTGTCGGCAGTGGTCGTAATAAAACCCTTCTCAAGTACGCCCTCTATTCCCATTGCAAGGCTCCTTTCTTCCACGCATAAATGAATCCGACGAGCAGAATCAACAGAAACAGTACCATTTCAACAAAGCCGAACAATCCGATCTTGTTGAGCACAATCGCCCACGGGAACAGAAACGCGCTTTCCAGATCAAAGATCACAAACAAAATAGCCAGCAAATAGAAACGCACGTCAATCTGCAGACGGGCATCCTCGAAGGCTTCAAAACCACACTCATAGGCAGAGAGCTTTTCCGCATCCGGCTTCTGCTCGGAAACCATCAGCGTCATCACCAAGGGCATCGCACCCATACCGATAGCAATCAGAATAAAGATAAATATTGGTGCATATTCGTTGGCGAGATACGCTGCGCCCATTGAGACCCCCTCCTTAACTGACACCCCTGAATCTGTCCTCGAAAACAGGGTGTGCTTGCTACCACCGGCAATGCATACGGTCAAGTTTATGAAGACTTCTTAACCCCACAAAAACTGCGGTAAAACACTTATGATACGAGGCACTTCCAACCATCTGTAATGGCTGCCTATGGTATGCGCTGAGGTCCATCATGGACAGCATGTATATGTAAAAATAAAGAGCCTGTCCCGGATAATGTAAAATAATTGTACAATCCGGATCACCCATGGAGATATCTGATGATATGCCGAGTAAACTGTCTGCCTTAGCCGGAAGCCGTTTCAAACTAACCATACGCAGTATTTTCATATTCGCAGCCGTAAAAAAACCAAAAGATCCAAGGCCAAGTCATTGCACCCTCGGTATTTATCCGCAACCCATACCACCAAAACACAAAGGGCTGCCTCATGAGGCAGCCCTTTGTGTTTTGGTGGAGGCGGCGGGACTCGAACCCGCGTCCGAAAACCATCAGCCTGTGGTTCTACATGTTTAGTCCGTTCAAACAGCACCCCAAGGAAACCAAACGGACAAAGTGCCCAAAGGGTCGATTCGTAGCTATTTAACCCACAGAACCACGAGTCTCCAGTCCTGTGTGGCGATTCCATCTAAATGACCCCGGATTCCCGATGGATGGACACCTCGAGAGCGGGGTAACTTACGCAGCGTAAGCTAGTTCTACGTCGTCGTTTGCAATTATATGCAAGTGCCAGCTTTTTACGGGACCAACAACCCGACATGCCCCACAGGGTTCAGTATCTCCGTCGAAACCAAGTCGCCCCCGTGAACTGCAGATTCTATACCTCAGAACTGAGTCGACAAGCCCTGAATCACAAAACCGGAAGCAAACAGCAAGCCAACATAATGGGACCGCAGAAAAAAGGTGAACCCCCAACGTTCTCCGCAACGCAATAGCCGCCCACACAGCAACAACTGCAACATCAGCGCCATCCACCAGCCTATTCCCACCCAGAACCCGCCAATCTCGAATGCAACGACACCCAACAGCGCCACAGTTAACAGACCGAGCAAAACAATAGCCGGCACGGCATATTCACCAAGCCAGAGCGCCGTTGATTTAACGCCGATTTTAAGGTCATCTTCACGATCCCCCAGCGCATAAGCTGTATCATAGGAAAGCGACCAGCAGATGTTAGCAGCGAATAACAACCACGGAATGGGTGATGCGACATCTCCGGTTTCTGCTGCCCAGGCCATCACTGCGCCCCAACCGAATGCCATGCCCAGCCAGGCCTGTGGGAAATGGGTATACCGTTTCAAAAATGGATAACAACCAGCCAGCACCGCACCAACGACAGCCAGCTCCACCACAAAGACTGAGGTTTGCACCACCAATAACAATGCCATCGCCAGCATCAGTACAAAACCGATCAATGCCGCCCCCGGTGAAATGCGACCTGCGGCAATCGGGCGATCTTTGGTGCGTTCAACATGAGGGTCAAAATCGCGATCCGCAAAATCGTTAACAACGCAACCGGCAGAGCGCATCAACAGTACGCCCCCAACAAAGACCACCGCATTCTTCATGCTCGGCAAACCACCCGATGCAGCCAGAAGCCCCCACAGCGTCGGCCACAGCAACAACCAGTAGCCCACAGGCCGATCAATACGCAGCAGCCTGTACCAGTCCGGACATGTTCCAACAGGTGAGAAAAGCATAACCCGGGCTCGCACCTAACTGGAATATCGGCGGGCCGTAGTTTCGATGCGTTTCCACATCTCAGGGTGAAACACTTCAACAACCAGCGCCCGGGTTCCTGACGGGGAGCGTAATACCGAACGCCGGGCCCACCGACCATGATGTAAGCCATCCATATCCAGTTGCGCCACACTCAAATCGGAGCGCGCCAGCGATAGACCGCGATCCAGCAACAGGTTACCAAGTGGCCGCTTACCCTCCTGAAGATCATGCATCAGATCGGCTGGCAACGCATCCAGAGGCAACACCGATTCGGCATCAAACATGACCGACCCGCGATGCATCAGCGACACTTGTCGTCTTAATGCGGTATCAGCCGTCTGACTACCCAGCAACACAGCCTCATCTGTTCTGGTATGATCGACAAACTGGTCATGCAAGCGCACCTCCAGCCGAATGCCAAAATGGCGCTCAAGAAAACGTGTCAGTGAACCGGCAGTAGTCAGCACCGCTGCGCAATCACGACTGACACCAGCCTCTTTCGGCTTCCAGTAGCGAACCGACTGCCATTGTTGTGAATCCAGACTGCCAAAAAACATGCGCGCATCATGGGCTATCGAAACCAAGGGTCAAGAGCTTGCAACTATCCGCCAATTCAAGTCGAATCTCCCCCCCTATGTTATGTCGTCTCTACCTGAATCAGGAACTTATATCCGGAACCCGAATTCCGCTTCCGCAGGATCAAGCCCATTACCTGCGCAATGTCATGCGCCTTGATGCAGGGGATCCGATCGTACTATTCAATGGGAAGGGGGGTGAATTCCATTGCAGAATAGAACAACTGGCTCGCCAACACTCAACCTGCCTGATTGAATCATTTTCGAATATCCATCGGGAAATGCCATGCCGGGTACATATTGTACAGGCGGCGTGCCGCAGCGAAAAAGTTGAAACAGTACTGCAAAAGGCCACAGAGCTGGGCGCGGCCAGCTTCCAAATCGTCAGAAGCGAACGCAGCTCACTAAAACTGGACGGTACAAAATTGGCCAAACGGATTCAACGCTGGCAAAAAATTATCATTGAAGCCACCGAACAAAGCGGCCGCACGGCAGTCCCTGAAGTATACTGGCGCAACCGTCTGGCCGATATTGGTCAACATGGCCTGTGCTTCTTTTTACATCCGGAAACACAGCTGAGCTGGCAACAGCAACGGAAAGATATAACCGCGGCAACAGATATCACACTTGCCATCGGCCCTGAAGGTGGCTGGAGCACAAGCGACATCAACAGATTAACACAAAACGGATTTCAGCCGCTCTGCTTCGGCCCTCGCATCATGCGTACCGAAACCGCAGCTCCCGCCCTGCTGGCAGCGATCCAGTCGATAAGTGAAAACTGATATATTCCAATCCTGCAAAGCACTGCTACAATGCGCCGCCTTGCGCGATATCCATAGGCCGATGTAGCTCAGTTGGTAGAGCATCTCACTCGTAATGAGAAGGTCTCCGGTTCGATTCCGGACATCGGCTCCATTTTTGAACAATCAGGATATTAAGTGGACACCTCAGAGGGCAGATCTGCCATCCTCCGTATCGAATTCAGCTTTTTAGATCGGTTAACTCACTGGGACAACAATAGTTCAATTACTATCAACGACAGGATAACCCACACAGCGCCGACAAGAATCGTAATATTTTGAAACCACGGTTTGTTCATTGTTCCTCTCCTAAAAAATGGCTAATCTGGCTACTATTATAGCACAAATTTTGGAGAATGGTTGAAGAAGACACGAAAAATCCGCCCCGAAAACATCAACGCTTTCAGGCCGGAAGCTCATGACATGGCGTTATAAATAGGCAGTAGCTATCAGCGCAACACCAATCAGAATAATAATTGCAGCAATGGACTTTTTGTCCATGCCTCGGCGTTCCATCGCAACATCACCAGTTCGCATAGTATTACTCCTTACAAGCATGTGGTTAATATAGCTTGGTTTCTATCGCCCGTCCCAACAACAAAATGTGACCTGGATCACTAATTATTTTCTTTTCGCATTGCATGAATGATTTTCAAAAAGAAAGGTGATTTCCTAAATGGCTTAAAAAATGGAAGCCACAAGACCCAGAGTTCCTACAACAGCTGTCACCATAACTAAGGTTACAATATTATCGCTCTCCTGCTTCAGTCGTCCTGCTTGCTTACGTAAACTGGCCATATCAATCTCCTTGGTTCAGATCAGAACCAAACACTACTCCCCGCCGCACCGAATAATGTGAGATACATTACAAATCCGTGTGGAGAAGAATACCTGAAATTATTTTCCGCCTGCGCTTACAGACTGTAAGTCAGGGCATGATCAGTCATGACAAACCTTTGTGATATCTGACACATCAGATCACCGTGTCCTGCTTCATACTCCCGATTCCAACAACATTCCGGAGGAGGGATTATGATTGAATACGATATCGCTATGTCAGTAGTTACACTTGCAGGTTTTTACATTGGCCTCACGCTAATCTAGGCCTGCATCAACAATTAGCCGGAACGTAACCTGTGAGACAGCACCATCAAATCCTGCCAGCTTTTCTGCTTCTGCTGTGGCGAACGCAACAAATACGCCGGATGATAGGTTACCCGGACAGGTATCCCATGGTAATCATGCCAGCGGCCACGCAATGAACCCAGGGTGGCATCGGTTTCCAACACCGTCTGCGCCGCCACTCTGCCCAGCAGGCAAATCATTTTTGGCTGTAATATATTCAATTGCTGCTCAAACCAGAGGTTACAGGATTGCACTTCATCCGGCTTTGGGTCCCGGTTATTGGGCGGCCGACATTTAATAGTATTCATGATATAAATTTCTTCGCGATCAAGTTCAATGGCACGCAACATGCGATCCAGCAGTTGCCCTGCCCGACCGACAAAAGGTTCACCCTTGATATCCTCGTCACGCCCCGGAGCTTCACCAATGAAAACCAGATCGGCATCCGGATTCCCCACACCGAATACAACTGTTTTACGTGTATTCGCCAGTGAGCAAAGGCGGCATGTGGATGCCTCCTGCGATAATTCATCCAGCGTTTTCAATGACAGGGGAGCAGCATCTGTACCGATGATTTCAGTGTCCTGGACAGGCTGCTGGCCCCACATTTCGGCGGATTGCTCCGCTCTGGAAGCAAAAAGGGAAACCGGCGTTTGTACGCCGATTTCCCTTAAATATACTTCGAGAAAGCCTGTGCTTTCTGGCAACGATTAGCCCAGCAACGCGTCAACGTTGGTTTCAGAGCCGAGATACACGGGCACACGCTGATGTAAAGCTTCAGGCTCGATATCCAGCACTTCGATACCGCTACTCATGGCCTTCCCTCCAGCCTGTTCCATCACAAACCCCATCGGAATAGCTTCATACAACAAACGCAGCTTACCCGTCGTATTTTTGTCATCAGCCGGATACAGAAAAACACCACCCTTCAAAATAGTGCGATGCATATCAGCAACCATGGCACCGACATAACGCATACCGAGGCCGGTTTCAGCTTTCATCCGATCAAGCTTGCCACCTATTCCATCCGCCCATTTTTCCTTGTTGGACTCATTCACGGAATAGTAACCGCCGGTTTCAGGGATTCGCATCTCCGGGTGACTTAATTCAAAACGGGCATTAGCAGGATTAAAAGTATAACCGTTCACGCCGGCACCAACAGAACACACCAACATCAATGATGGTCCATAAAGCACATAACCGGCAGCAATTACTTCGCGGCCTGACTGCAATGTATCAGACACATGCGGACGCTCGGAATTCGCTGTTTTACGTTTAACAATCGAGAAAATGGTGCCAACCGGGCCATCAACATCGAGGTTGGAGGAACCATCGAGAGGATCTACAAGCACCAGATAATCGGCATGTGAATATTCATCAATGACCAGCAATTCTTCCTGCTCTTCGGAACCAACTGCACAAATAAAGCCGGTTGAACGCATTTCTTCCAGAAAGATTTCATCGGATAGCACATCCAGCATTTGCTGCTGTTCGCCCTGTACGTTTTCACTACCGGCACCACCCAGTGCACCGCGAAAAACCGCGCCACGCAGCACTGCAGCAATCTCAATGGCTGCACGGCCGACCCCCTGGATAACCGGCATCATGGCAGCCCCGTTTTCGCCCTGTCTGGCAATATTATTCAATGTGTCTGGCATATCCCTCTCCCCGTATCCGTATGTATGGAAAAACAAAAGCGTCGGCATGCTAGCAATATTAAATCAGATATACAAAAAACACTTATGCGTTTGATCGTACAAGCAAAGAAATCAGTTGTTTCACTCGCGTGCTAAATCGGTGCAGATGTACTTATTCAAAAACGCCTTAACATGCATGCTGTTATTGCTCTATAACACGACAGCTTAAGTAGAAAGCCCCATGCCGATGACACGTTATGGGGAATTACTTCCATCCACCAGCAGCAATGCATCCAGTAAACCCTGATGAATACCATCAAAATCGCCGTTGGAAAGGATCAATACCTCATCGCCAGCCCTGCCATGTTGACAGATATAGGCAATAATGGCACTGGTATCTGCCATTAAATGCGCGCGCCCGCCCATGCCCTTATTGTTGATTGCCGCACAAACAGCACCGACATCAAGCACCTGCCCGGGTTGTAAATTGCGACATGAGGGTGGTAAAAACACGATCTCGTCAGCGCTATCAAAACAACCGGGGAGTTGTTCCTGATGAATACGTGTACGCATTGTGTTGGAGCGCGGTTCGACAATAACCCATAATTTCCCATCACTACCATGCCTGCGCATGGCAGCTTTGGCAGCGGAAACCATGCCCTGAATCGCGGTCGGGTGATGGGCAAAGTCATCAAACACCTTGATACCGACCGCCTCTCCCACCAGTGTCATACGACGACGAATGCCGGAGAATGTTGTAAAGGCATTGGCAATGGTGCCTATATCCACAGCGAGTGCTGTTGCTGCCGCCGCCACGGCACAGGCATTCGCCACATTATGCACACCGATCATACCCCATTCGACTTCAATGACCACTTCATTGTACCTGTATAAACGAAATGCCGAACCGTCTTCAGCCACCGTTTCCCACTGCCATTCAGCCTGTTCATTTCCATAACGGGAAAACGTAATAACCGGTGTCCAGCATCCTCTGTTCAGTACATCGGAAACGTGTGGTTCATCGGCATTGGCGATAATCGTGCCACTGGCCGGCACAGTTCGAACCAGATGGTGAAACTGGCTTTTGATTGCTTCCAGGTCAGGAAAAATGTCGGCGTGATCATATTCCAGATTATTCAGAATTAGTGTGCGGGCATGGTAATGCAGGAATTTGCTGCGTTTATCGAAAAATGCAGTGTCATATTCATCGCCTTCCAGCACAAACGCATGACCCGTACCCAGCCTGGCGCCACCGCCAAAATCCTCCGGTACACCGCCAATCAGAAATCCGGGGGCAGTCCCTGCTACGTCCAGCACATATGCCAGCAACGATGACGTGGTCGTCTTGCCATGCGTGCCGGCTACCACTATAGCATGACGATTCGGCAAAATATGGTCACCGACGAACTGTGGTCCGGAACAGTAAGTCAGCCCCCGATCCAGTATTGCTTCAACCTCAACATTGCCGCGGGACAACGCATTGCCAATAATGCAAAGATCGGGAGGCGATTCCAGATTAGCCACATCAAATGGCGCAATAGCGATACCAAGATCAGTCAGATAATCAGACATCGGCGGATACACCCCGGTATCGGAACCGGTCACAGTCCAGCCCTGAGATTTAGCCAATGCAGCAATAGCCGCCATAGCGGTACCACAAACACCAAGAATATGTATATGTTTCCCCATGCCGTAGTGAACCACAAAGAAGCCTGGAGACAAAGTTATTCTTGAATCATTTTAAACATGAGCCGCTGAAAGTTGGTGCGTTCGACTGATTTTTTCGCCTGTATGGGCTATAATAGCCCAGTAGTTGATCTTTACTGGAGGCCAACCATGAAAAAAACATTGTTTCTCCTGGTGATTGCGGCAATAGCACTGCCAGGAGCAGCCACCGCCTTTGATCACAGCTATAAATTGTGGAACAAGGATCTGAAACAATTTAATGAAGACGGCTATATCCACTATGGTGCCTGGCAGCGAAACCATGCACGACTGGACCGATATCTTCACGAAATGCAGGCTGTCACACACCGGGAGATCAACAGCTGGACCCCTGCCCAGAAAGAATCGTTCTGGATCAATGCTCACAATGCTTTGGTGGTGGCCCGCATCCTCGATGCCTATCCGAAGGTCTATGATCTGCATGACAAACAATGGATGATTGCAGGGCAGCAAATAGAAATTGAAGACATCCGCGACAAGATTCTTCGTGGCACTGAATCGAGTGTTGCTGTATTTTCTACCGTACTGGGACGTGATACCAGCATTGCACCCGACAAGGATCTGCGCATCCTGTTTGCTATCTGCGAAGGATCGAAAGCTTCTGCGCCGCTGGCTGCCACCGCGTACACTGCAAAGCACTTGTCCAAACAGCTTGAACAGCAGGTGAGACGCACATTGTCAGATCCGTCATTCCTGCGTGTCGAACCACGGCTCAAAATATTTCATGTCGGTAACTTCTTCCGCACATACCAACGTGACTTCAAACATTATAAGGGCAACGCCCTGCTGTTTGAACGTACAACCGGCAGTGACAGAGGCGTGCTGCGCTTCATCTTCAACTATCTCGACAAGCCAACACAGGATGCCGTACTCGCCAAACAGCAACGACCATGGCGTGTAGATTACCAAAGATCGAAACACGACCTTAACGGAGGGGATTGAATCTGAATACCGGTTCCGCTCAGAGCCATTTGCCTTAAGGAAACAGGTGCTTGGCAAGAGTGCCAGTCCGTTCAGCTTACATTGAGACACACAGCAATTATTGCGGCATGATTGGCCCATGAGTCTGCATACACTTCCACACCTGACTGTTGAAACCGGCAAAAACCCTGACAGCGCCGTGATCTGGCTACATGGACTAGGAGCTGATGGTCATGATTTCGAACCGATAGTTCCCCAACTAGGTCTGCCCGATGATCTGGCTGTTCGTTTCATTTTTCCGCATGCGCCATCCATCCCGGTTACGCTCAATGGCGGGTATATCATGCCGGCCTGGTACGATATCAAACAGACAGACCTAGGCATTGAACATGATCACCAGGGGGTTCTGAATTCAGCCAGAGACATCCAAATGCTGATTGATCAGGAAGAAATGCACGGCATCCCTCCCTGCCGCATCATTCTGGCCGGTTTTTCACAGGGTGCTGCTATGGCACTGCATGTCGGACTCAGGCAAACAGATAAACTTGCCGGCATTATGGCACTTTCCGGCTATCTGTTGTTACCCGGGCAAACAGACCAGTTCACGACAACAGCAAAAACCACACCGCTGTTTATGGCGCACGGCATCCATGATCCGGTTGTACCATACGAACTGGGTGATAATTCGCGCCGCAAACTGGAGGCACTCGGTTTTTCAATCCAATGGCACAGTTACCCGATGGAACATAACGTTTGCCCTGAAGAAATCCGCCATATCGGCGCATGGATCAATGCCATATTAACGAATTGACCAGCGTTTTGTTTGCCGCTCTTGCGATGAAAGCATAGTCCCCGTACTATGCGCCGCCCTGAAAATGGGTATGGAGAGATGTCTGAGTGGTTGAAGGAGCACGCCTGGAAAGCGTGTGTATCTTAACGGGTACCGAGGGTTCGAATCCCTCTCTCTCCGCCAGTTTTTAAACGGATGGCAAAAGCCGTCCAGTTAAAATATCGGGAAAGGGTGTGAAGAACCCTCGCAGGGTTCGACGGATTTTCAGGACAGCAAATCCGAACGTCGCTTTAGCGACGGCCGGGAGGGTGGAAGGCATGAATGCCCGACTAATCCCTCCAGGTTCAACCCTCTCTCGAATTTATTGTTTGAATGGTCACCGAGAATATATCTTGGATCATGATACCAGTTTCCACTCCGGTGGAACCCAGGTGTCGCCCGGGTCGGGCCCCGCACGGTGGACCCCTGTGAACCCCGTCAGGTCCGGAAGGAAGCAGCGGCAGCAGGATAAAGCGCGTTGCGGATCTGTCCGGCCCGGGTGGCGCACTTATTGGATATGGCTCCGGGCTCGGGCTCCTGCCCTCGACTTTTAACGGCATGAGAAAAACGTGGTATTCACATACCTCACTAAAGCCGCCATCCTGGCGGAAAAACCGATTTGGATACAAGCCCTAATTAGTGTTAGCAGACCCTAATTAATCCAGCAATAACTCAACTCTCGGCTGCGCTTCCTTATTCGATTCGTCTATCTGCGGACGACAATTAAATAATCGCCTGGCGGCAATTTTATGCTCACGTAATGCGGCCATCACCGCATCGGAACGTTTCTGCGCCAGCTCCAGCAATTGTGTATCTTCAAGCGCTGGCTGCCCCACAAATGCCCTCGCATTGGCCTGACCCGGTTGATCGGAAGAAACAGGCTGCATCACTACCTCCCCTTCAATACGCGTAGCAAAGCCGCACACCTGCAAACGCAGGTTCTTCTTTTCCATCAGGGTTGCAATTTTGACAATATACTCCGTCATTCGGGGTGACAGGTTCACTGCACGCTCTTCAAAGCCGATCGGTGTCAATTTCGGTTTGACTGCATCCTTGATGAAGCCTCTGGCGAGATCAGCCGCCAGAATAATGCTGCCATAGGGTTGCAGAATCAGCGCGGCGTAAGTCATTGCTCCTGTACTCAGGGAAGTAAGCAGTGCTTTATTAATAATATTGCCAAGGTTGATATTCGGATCATCAAGTGGACCACTGACCGGTACGTTCAATTCAATATCCCCATCGTTATTGCGCAGCATATCCAATGCCATATCGATAGACATGCCACCAGCCAGGCTGACCTTCTTTCCGCCTTTGCCCGCTTGTTTCGAATCTCCCAGTTCCAGCTTGCGAATCAGCATCTTATTTTTTGCATCAATTCTGTTATGATTTATACGGATGTCGCTGTCCAGATTGAATTGCCCTGTTTTAACCGACCGTCCGAATTCAGCTTCGACATATCCGGACAAGCGGGACAAATTCCCATCCTTCAACACAACATGCATATCGGTACTGAAGCGACTTCCTGCAACCGGATTTATACTTCCCTGTGCGATCAGTATGCCCGCCTTTCCGATTTGCGCCCGCAACACGAGTTTCCCCGGTCGTTTACCGGAGCTGTCGAGCGGAGTCAGGTTAAATCGTTTTATCTTCAATGTGGTTTTGAATGCAGGCAGCACAGACTCATCCCTGAAATCAATCCAGCTGCCGGCGCCCACTTCGGCATGATCAATAATCACAACCTGTCGCTTCCTGTTTCCCCTCTGTTTTCCGGCCTGTTTCTGAACCGTTGTTGATATCGTTCCGCCATTGTTTTGTGCTTCGTTTGACAACTTTGGCAACAGCAAATGTCCATTCTTCTGCCGGATCAAATACACTTGCATACGATCAACCTTCAATTGTCTGAAGCGGTACATCCCCGACGGATCAAATACAGCATCATCAGCCTGTAGCGAAGCAACTGAACCCAGGGAACCTTTGCCATGTGATGGCAATTGAATAGCGTCAATTTTAAGCATATCGAATGTAACCGGTTTACCGGCATGCATGGCCAACCCTTTCAGCCGGGCATGTTCAAAGCCTCCCATCGCTTGCCTGCTGCCGGACTGACCCATAGCCGGTCCGGACATATCTGCTTTTTGCAGCAGCACATCAACAATGTTGAGGCTTTTCCCTGGGGTGATTGACATACCGCTCAGAGCTGCATCTGCAATCTCTATGGTCTGATGCCGGCCACCCGGATTATCACTCTTTAACTGTTTCAACCCTATACTGGCTATGGTAACAGGGCCCTTCAAATCGGCATTAATTCCTTCGGCGGATAACTGTTTCATCTGCAGCATACCCTGATTATTGAAGGCATGATTAATATCAACGCTATTCATATCCAGTGTCCGGATCTGAAAATGTCCTGTAGACGGCATGGCAAAAGCCTGCACCTGAACAGCGGCCAGACTCAAAGACTGATCCATCTCACCAAAATCATGCGCCTGCAACCGTTTCAGATTGATTTTTTTCATCGCAAGTTTCGATAACACGGCTTTATCATCCAGACTGATATCGATACCGGATAGCCCCAGACTGGCCAGCATCAATGTGCCCTGCTCCTTTAACGCTTGTCTGATATGAATTTTATCCAGACTCACTGACTCAATACTGATGTGATCACGTCCCCGGATTGCAATACCATCCAGTGCCACGTCCCCAGCATTAACAGATAACCTGTCTTTATTGCCGTTCATTGTGAGTCCCTGCAAACCAACCGATATCTGATCGCTCTTGATGGATGCCACGACATCTTCTGCCCATGCTGAAAAGGTAAATTTACCGGTCAGCTTCGCACCTTTCGTTTGAATACTGTAGCCAAAACCTGAAAATACCGTATTGCCCAGTTCGAAACTGTTAACAACCATTTGTTCCTGCTGTTTTAGTCCTGAGAGTGAGAAACGCAATGATTTTACCGGTAATGACAATTCGAACAAATCACTCTTCACAGCGACATCCACAGCATTCAATACAAGATCATCAACCACGAATAACCAGCGATCGCTGGCTTCATTTGTGCCTGACTGCTCATCCATGCCGGATCGAGCCACTTCAGAGTCGGGCAACCCTCCTGCCTCAGACAGAATTCCCTCGACACGCCACAGCCCATTCTCTTTCAATAATTTCAGATTGGATTCACTCAGTTCAAGAAAACGAATATGTACAACATGATGCCACAATGGCTGCCAGTCGAATTTGAACTTTAATTGTTTGATATTCAGCCCGTCACCTGACTTCAGCCCTTCCAGAGCCACTGCCCCGCTGAACAGATTCAGATCGACATTGTCAATCCGGGCATCTTTGACACCGTGTTGTTTCAGCCATATAAGCCCACCCTGCTCAACAGCATAGGGAAGCAGTGAAAATATCAGCACCATCACCGCGAGCAAAGCAGCCGCAATGATCGTGACAACACGTAACCGGGGTCTTGTCACACTGCGTTCGGTATTCTGCAGTGTATCTGATTCAGCCATCATAACGAGTTATTCTGCCTTTACGAACAACTTCGGTCATCAACTTTCAGCAACTCTGCTGCACTGGTTTCACAAAAAAACAGGCCAGCAATGACGCCGGCCTGGAATACACAAGGTAGAAGTATAAAAGAGGGAAAGGTTATGCAGTTTGTGGCTGTCCAACACCTTCAGAAGCCGTAGATTCTTCAGCCTGCAACTCTTCAATACGATAACTGCTTGGATCGGCCAGTAATGTCGTGACAAGTTTGTGGTTCATATCATGGCCGGTCAGTTCACCTTCAAATGCACCGACAATCGGATAACCAGAAAGCGACAGATCTCCCAGCGTATCGAGAATCTTGTGGCGCACACATTCATCCTCATAACGGAGTCCGCCTTCATTCACCACACGATGTGAATCGAGCACAATGGCATTTTCCAGAGAGCCGCCTAATGCCAGACCAGCTTTCTGCAAGGCTTCGACTTCATGCAAAAAACCGAATGTACGGGCGCGTGAAATTTCACGCGTGTATGCCTGTCTGGAAAAATCCACCGAGACCTTGCGTTGACGCAGCAACGGATGATCATAATCCAGCAAATAGGAAATCCTGAATCCGGCAGCTGGGTACAGGGCACAGCGTTTATGGCCCTCTTTCACTTCCACACGCTTAAGAATGCGCAACACTTTTTTAGCCACAGACTGCTCACGAATGCCGGCACACTGAATCAGGAATACGAATGGTGCAGAGGAGCCGTCCATAATGGGTACCTCAGCACCGCTAACTTCAATGTTGGCATTATCGACACCGAGGCCTGCAAGTGCTGAAAGCAAATGTTCAACAGTTGAAATATGTGCGTCACCCTTTCCGATCGTGGTGCACAATCGGGTATCCGTAACATATTCAGCTCTGGCTGGAAACCCGACACCCAGATCAGAACGGAAAAAGGTGATGCCGCTATTTTCATCCGCTGGATGCAGAATAAGTTCGATTTTACGGCCTGAATGTAATCCGATACCGCTACAGCGAATCGAATGATCCAGTGTCCTCTGTGCTATCATTGAATGCCTCCTTCCAATGGCTGGCAAAGCAAATAACTGACGCTCTGGTTTCAAAGCAGCCGGCGTTGCAAACCCATTACCTGCTCCGTGATTCATGCAAGCCTGCAACGGGATTTATTCCGGCCTCACTGTAAACAGCGCGCAAGACTGCCACAAAAGACCATAAAAACAAAACGTCATATCTTTTCAAGGGCATACATATATCAAATACTTGCCGCCATGCTTTTGCCTTTTCCTCAAGAATGCGCCAGGAAATCCAGAATATCCGCGCAACCCACAGATGAGGTTACTCTGAAACAGTGCATCCTGCACTGATTCAGAGGCTCCTTAATCCGCCTGCCTGCGCAGAAAGGTTGGCACAGCATATTCATCATCATTAAACCCGGGCTGATCAAATGCCTGCGGCTGCATTTGCTGCTGGCCCGTGCGCATTGAAGGTTGCTTGGTCTGAAAGTTCTGCACCTCTGCAGCAACAACCGGCTTCAAGGTTGGCATGCGGGGGGTGGAAACAGGCTCCCGATCGACACTGGCAAGGCTCAATGCAGCCTCTCCGGAAAGGCCGGTAGCGACAACTGTGACCCGGATACTGTCATCAGCATCCTGATCATAAACCATACCGCAGATAATATTGGCGTCCTCATCTGCCATATTATGGATAATCGAGACAGCCTCATCATATTCGGCCAGTGTCATATCCTCATTACCGGTTACATTGACCAGGATTCCCTGTGCGCCGTGAATATCAATATCTTCAAGCAGCGGTGAAGAAATGGCTCGCTCCGCTGCTTCAATAGCGCGGCTGTCGCCGGAGGCGAAACCGGACCCCATCATGGCCACACCGCGAGTTTCGCTCATCACCGCTTTCACATCAGCAAAATCCACATTCATATAACCGGTGTGTGTAATCAGCTCCGCAATACCACGCACCGCCTGCAGCAAGACATCGTCCGCCTTGCGAAAAGCTTCCAGCATGCTGGTATTCTTGCCTACGGCACCGATCAATTTCTGGTTCGGAATGGTAATCAGCGTGTCGACATATTTGCGTAATTCGGCAATCCCGGCATCAGCCTGACGCATACGGCGCTTGCCTTCAAAACCGAATGGTTTGGTGACCACGGCCACCGTCAAAACGCCCATATCCCTTGCCACTTCAGCAATCACCGGCGCTGCTCCCGTACCCGTTCCACCACCCATGCCGGCAGTAATGAAAACCATATCGGTGTTCTGCATAAATTCGCTCAGCCGATCCTTTTCAGCCTCAGCCGCCTCACGGCCAATCTGCGGATTAGCTCCGGCACCGAGTCCGCGTGTAATATCTGCACCCAGCTGCAATTTGCTATCGGCATGGTTACGTTCAATTGCCTGTGCATCGGTATTGGCGACAATGAACTCAACCCCGCGCAATTTCTGACTGATCATATTATTCAGTGCATTACCGCCGCCGCCGCCAACGCCAATGACCTTGATCCGAGCCGCCTGTGCTGATGTGTCTTCAAATGTAAATAAAGTTGCCATGTTATCCTCCTTGTTTCCCTTGTGTGTTGTTGTATGTGTGTGTTGTGTGCCCTGTGTGTAGTGATTGTCCTGCCTGTGTTATTGTTACCCTGTATCCCCGAACCAGCTTCGCATGCGCTTCCATACGCGTGAAAACATATTATGATCTGTTGATTTGATATGTGGTGAACGTTGCCGATAGCGCTGGCCATACAGGATCAAGCCGACACCGGTCGCATACATAGGACTGGATACGACATCGGCAAGTCCGCCAACCCCCTGTGGTCGACCCAGACGTACCGGCATGTCGAATATTTCCTCGGCCAGCTCAACCATACCATCCAGTAATGAAGAACCACCGGTCAATACCATGCCGGCAGCAGCCAGCTCCTGATAACCAGAGCGTTGCAATTCATCCTTAATCATCTCAAACAACTCCTCGACCCGGGGTTCGAGAATCTGTGCCATAACCTGCCGTGGCATCGGACGCGGTGCCCGCCCGCCAACACTGGGAATTTCAATCTGATCTTCAGGCGGCACCAGACTGGTCATGCAAGCACCATATTTTCTTTTCAGCTGGTCGGCTTCGCGTGCCGATGTGCGCAACCCAATCACCAGGTCATTGGTCAGATGATCGCCGCCGATTGGAATCACGTGCGTATGACGGATCGAACCGTTCAGGAAGATCGCCATATCTGTAGTGCCACCACCGATATCAATCAGTACAACACCGATATCCTTTTCATCCTGCATCAATACCGCCTCACTGGATGCAACCTGCTCCAGTACCATATCGGTAACATCGAGATCGCAGCGATTGCAGCATTTGACAATATTCTGGGCTGACGACACGGCTCCAGTCACCACATGCACTTTCGCTTCCAGCCGCACACCGGACATACCGATCGGTTCGCGAATACCATCCTGGTTATCAATGATGTATTCCTGCGGCAGAATATGCAGCACCTTTTGATCAGCAGGTATATTCATCGCCCTTGCCGCATCAATGACTCTGTCTACATCTTCGCGGGTGACTTCATTGTTCTTGGTGGCCACCACACCATGGCTGTTATAACCACGGATATGAGAACCGGCGATACCGGTAAAGACGGACTGAATATCCACGCCCGCCATCAGTTCCGCCTCTTCCACAGCCAGCCGGATCGATTCCACCGTGCTCTCGATATTGACCACCACGCCCTTGCGTAAACCGCGCGAAGGGTGTGTGCCAATGCCGATCACATCCACTTTGCCATCCGGGCCAGCCTCGGCTACAACGCAGGCAATTTTGCTTGTGCCAATATCGAGCCCTACCAGTACCTGATCATGTTTGGCCATCAGATAACCCCTCCATGCCCGGCTGGCCGGATAAACCAGCGGGATGACAATCGTGCATCCACACGCCAATACCGATTGCGCCAGCGGGGCTGCTGTAATAAAGATTTGATGCGTTCTATCATGGAACCCTCATCGCCCTGAGGAATCAGCCATGTAACTCCACGGGAGAAATAAATTTGCCAATGCCGGCTACCGGCACGGATTTCACTTAAATCGGACAGTTTTTGCGCATCATGCTGTGCCAGTGCGACTATCATCTTTCTGGCAGCATCCAGTTTTTCTTCAGGTATACGCAGCAACGGTAAATCCGGTGATTCGCCTTTTTTCAGCAAACGGTAAATATTGCCATGCCCGTCAAACAGGTGCAGACGGCTCTGTTCATCCTGCCACAAGGCAACAGGCACACGTGCATCCGCATCGATACGCAGCTTGTCAGGAAGAATACGTGTGATCCGCACATCGGCGAGATCCGGAATACGTTGCAGCCACAGTTTACGCAACAAATCAGGACGAGTACTGAGAAAGTCCCTGTTCGGCATAGCTTTTAACTGCGCATCAATCGCTATTTTTAGCGGTGCATCGGCCCTGATCTCCCATGATCCGACGCTCCATTTATGATTGAGCCACATGGCACTGGTAGCCGTCACACTCACAAGCATACCAAACATCAATACTCGCCCGATACGTTTCAGACTGCGGCGACGCACCTCTTTCTGTACAGCAGGATCGATACGATGCTGATTCACCCGGCTCATTGCTTACCTCCGGGGGGGATCTCTGAATATTCTGTCTCAGTATGTTCCAACTGTGCCGAAGCCAGAATACGTAAGCACAAGGTCTCGAAACCGATACCGGCAGCGGCAGCGGCTTTGGGTAACAGGCTGGTTTCGGTCATACCCGGTATCGTATTGATTTCCAGTATCATCGGTTCTCCACCGGCAGGGACAATCATGTCCACCCGTGGTGCGCCGGAGCAACCGGTTGCATCAACCGCCTGTTCAGCCCGTTCCATGCAATATCGCAACGTCTCAGCCGGCAAACGAGCCGGGCAAAAATACTCGGTCGCTCCGGCCGTATATTTGGAAGCATAATCATAAACACCGGATTTCGGAGCTACTTCGACCGGCATAAGTGCCTCACCATTCAATACCGACACAGCAATTTCCCTGCCAATGACCGGCATTTCAGCCATCCATCCATCCGCAGTCTCCAGCCCCAACGCCAGCCAGTCAGACTGAGACTCCAGATAGTGCAAACCGATACTGGAACCTTCCGCCACCGGTTTGACAAATACCGGATAACGGATCGGACCACCTTCGCCAAGATCAATGCTGACCGGTGTTTGCAAACCGGCATGATTCAGCACCTGCTTACTCAACTGCTTGTCCATACACAATGCTGATGCGGTGACTCCTGATCCTGTATACGGAGTACGCATAATTTCCAGCATCCCCTGTACACAACCATCTTCACCCAAAGTGCCATGCAATGCTATAAATGCTGTATCGATAGCTGCATCATGAATCGATGTGGCCCAGTCGCGCATCAAATCAACGGCCACAGCATTCACACCTGAAGCTTGCAATGCACGCACCACAGCCGTTCCCGATTTCAACGAGATTTCCCGCTCCGCCGATGCCCCCCCCATCAACACACCAACGCGACCGAAAGCATGAATATCTATATCATTCATATCCATCTCCGGCCAGCGCTTCAGGCTGATCTCCACATTGCCCTTCAGACCATAGATCCGCCCATTCCCCAACCATCCGAACTTCCGGCTCCAACTCAATGCCGGTTTGTTGTTTCACTTCTGCCTGAGCGCGTTTTATCAGGGCGACAATATCGGCGCTGCTGGCATCTCCTTCATTGACAATAAAATTGGCATGCTGATCAGAAATACGGGCACCACCGATACGTAACCCTTTCAGTCCGGCCGCTTCAATCAGACGTGCCGCATAATCACCATCCGGATTTTTAAACACAGAACCACAGTTGGGCTGCGCCAACGGTTGTGTAGATGAGCGTCGACTGCGCATACTCCGCATACGTTCCCGAATCTGATCGGGATGATCCGTTTGCAAGGAAAATGTGGCTGACAGGACCAGACTCTGTGCCGGTAAATCAATATGCCGGTAAGTCATATTCAGATCCATGGCATCTAGCCTGATGATACTACCATCCCGTAACAGCACTTCGATATGACTCAGTGTATCGGACACCTGTTGAGCAAAACATCCCGCATTCATGGCAATACCGCCACCCACATCGCCGGGCACTGTGGCCATGAATTCGCAACCGGTCAGACCATGGTCAGCGCACTGACGAGCAAAACGGGACATGCGCACGCCGGCGCCGACTGTTACCACACAAGCATCGAACTGCAGCACATTCAATTCACTCAAATCCAGCACCAAGCCATCAAAGCCGGTATCCGGCACCAGCATATTACTGCCCCGTCCCAACGGCAGGATCGCCACATCAACAGGACAGTGTTTCACCGCTGTTATCAGGGATTCGCGATCTGCAGGGCGGAAAAACCAGCGCGCCGGACCTCCCACTGCCAGTGTAGTATGCGGCGCCATCGGTTCATGTTCCCGCCATACGCCTGTTTCACGTATAGCGGATATCCAGTCGTCACCCCCGGATAATTGTTTCACGGCGGCATTCATAATGCATCCTCACGCATCTGCCTGGCCAATCCGCCGATGGAACCGGCCCCCATCAGCAATACCACATCACCCTGTGCCAGTGCTGTGTCGGCATATTCTCGTGCCGCCTCAAGGTTTTTCAGCAATGACACACCCCGATGACCGCGTGCTATCATACCTTCGGCCATACGTTCACTGCTGGCCTCGGCAATTTCCACTTCGCCGGCAGCATATACAGGTAACAATGCCACCCTGTTGGCAGCGTCAAACGCGCCCATAAACTCATGCATCAGATCACGGGTACGGCTATAACGGTGTGGCTGAAAAATGACGCTGATGTGTTTGTCCGGCCAACATTCACGTGCAGCAGCCAGTGTCACCATCACCTCTTTAGGATGGTGTCCATAATCATCCACCAGCACACCAGCCCCGATTTTCGTACGCTGAAATCGGCGTTGAATACCTTCAAATGAGGCTAACGATTGGCGAATGGTTTCAATATCAATGCCGAGATCAAGCAGCACGGCAATCGCCGCCAATGCATTTTCCGCATTATAACGGCCGGGCATCGGCAAATGAAATGCACCAAGATCGCCTTGTTTGCGACTGGCTGCCGTAAACACCTGCCCTTCGACGTTAGCTTCAACGTGCAACAAATGCAGATCGGCCTGCGGGCTGCTGCCGTAGGTGGTGATCGGCTTGTGTAATCGTTCCCTGAGCATCGCCACATTAGGGTGCTCATGATGCAACACCACCCGCCCATAAAACGGCACCAGATCAACGAATGTGTGAAACGCCTCCATCAACGTCTCGAAATCGCCATAGTGATCAAGGTGTTCCGGATCAATATTACTTACTACCGCAATGGTGGGGGAGAGTCGCAAAAAAGAACCATCAGACTCATCGGCTTCAGCCACCAGCCACGGGCTGGCTCCTAGCCGGGCATTACTTCCACTGGCAGTCAACCGACCACCGATGATATAGGTCGGATCCAGTCCTGCCGCTTCCATGCCATGGGCAATTAATGATGTCATTGTGGTCTTCCCGTGGCTGCCGGCTACTGCAATGCCCTGTTTCATACGCATCAGTTCGGCCAGCATATCGGCGCGCGGGATCACCGGAATGCCGCGTTTATGCGCTTCGGCAATCTCCGGATTGGCATAATCAATAGCCGAGGATACCACCACCACCTGCGCATCCCCCAGGTTCTCGGCTGCATGACCAACAACCACATTAACACCCAGACTGCGCAGCCGCACTACATTCGGGCTCTCGGCCACATCACTACCCTGCACACCAAACCCCTGATTATGCAGTAATTCGGCAATGCCACTCATACCGATACCGCCAATACCGATCAGATGGATCCGTTGCACACGCGTCTTCATGTGCTCACCCCTGCCTTGATATTCAATCCGGATATATATTCGGCCAGTACGTTTAATTGTTTTTCCTGTGCCGCATAGGGTGCTGCCGCACATGCGGCCACACTCATCCGCTGCAACTTCCTTTGATTGAACAGGTGGGTATCAATCCGGATAGCCAGCGATTCCGCATCCAGATTCTTTTGATCCAGAACAACAGCAGCGTGTATACAGGCAAGCGTTTCAGCATTATGTCGCTGGTGGTCATCTGCCGCATGCGGCAGAGGCACAAACAGCGTCGGCATGCCGACACAGGCTGCTTCACAAACCGTCATTGCCCCGGCACGGGCCAACATCAAATCACCACTGGCATAAAATGCTGCCATATCGTCACAGTACATCAGGACTTCAGCCCTGATACCTGCCTCCGCATAAATCTCTCGCACCTGTTGTAATCTCTTTTCATCATTGCCGACAACGTGTGTCACAACGAACTCACGACCTTCGCGGGCCAAAAGCTGACACGCTTCCGGAACGATCTGATTAAGTACCAGTGCCCCCTGTGATCCCCCCAGTACCAGCAACCGTGGCGGCAGATGTGCCTGCCACCGGGTTGATAGGATACTTTCGCGCACCACATTGCCTGTTACCACGCGACGTACCCGGCCTGCCAGCTTGTCGGAAGCAGCCTCGAAACCCAGCATGATACAACGACTGAACCGCGCCAGGGTCCGATTAACCAGTCCGGGCATGGCATTCTGTTCGTACAACACCACCGGAATCCGGCTTAATAATGCCGCGGCAACACCGGAGATGCTGGCATAGCCTCCCACGCCAACCAGTAAATCAGGGCGTTCAACCTGCCAGGCCTGCCGGATGCTCATCACGGCCTGCGGTAATTCCCACAGCAACACACGCAACCGCTGCCACAAACCCGCGCCTTTGACTCCGTGCATAGCCAGCAACTGCACCTGTTCACCACGTTCAGGTAGAATTTTTGCTTCCAACCCGCGTTCAGCGCCTATAAATGACACTTTCAACTCAGGCCAGCGAGTCCGCGCTGCATCTGCCAGCGCCAGTGCCGGCATGACATGACCGCCAGTACCGCCACCGGCAATACAAAGTAATGGTACGCGACTCAAAACAGGCGCTCCATGGCATCATTTGAGGATATCCGTGGCCCTTTCCCTGCTTTTTTATCCTGCTTATTACGGGATGCACGCATTTCGATGCGTTTGTTGCCCGGTTGATGGCGCTGTACTGAAAGTACAAATCCGATCAATACGCATTCACCGAGCAAGGCACTGCCGCCATAGGAGACGAAGGGCAATGGCATGCCCTTGGTCGGCAACATGCCCATAGCTGCCCCCAGATTAATCATCAGTGCCGTGCCAATCACGACAACACAACCGATAATCAACAGACGTGCAAACATGTCTCCGGATCTGATTGCCAACCAGATAGCACGCCCCAGCAACACGGCAAATACGGTCAGCACTGCCAGGATTCCCGCCAGCCCCAGCTCTTCTCCGATACTGGCCGAAATAAAGTCGGTAAATACTTCCGGCAGATAAAATAATTTCTGAACGCCCTGTCCAATGCCTGTACCAAACAGACCACCGCTACCAAAAGCAATCATGGATTGAATCAACTGATAATCACTGCCAAGTGGATCATTCCATGGATCCAGAAAGCTGGTTAGCCGCTGTACGCGGTAAGGTTCGGCGATCATGGCAATCACGGCGACAGGTACAAAAGTCGATACCAATGCCAGCAGATGCCGAATCGGGACACCGCCTACAAACCACATGGTAAAACAGACCGCCGACAACAAAACCGCACTGCCGAAATCCGGCTGCAACAACAGTAATACCAGAGCTACTCCCAGAACTACCAGCATCGGTGCAAGGCCACTGGCAAACTGGTGTAAACGTTCAGGAAAAGAACTCAGATAATAGGCCATGTATATGATCACAGCGGGCTTTAATAGCTCCACCGGCTGCAGAGTCAGGCCGAACAGGGAAAACCAGCGCTGGGCACCATTGATTTCTTTACCCAGACCCGGAATCAACACAGCAACCATCAATACCATCGCCACAGCCAGTACAGGTACTGCTATGGCTCGCCACCAATTCACATCAATACGTGAAAGAGTCCATATGATCACAATTCCAACCGGGATATAAAGCACCCAGTGCCGAATAATGCGCAGTGGATCATCATAACGAACTTCAGCCACACTTACACTGGCGCTGTAAACCATCAGCACACTAAAACACATCAGCGCCAGCACGCAGCCAGTAATCACCGGATCCGGAGGTGCAAGCAGCTTCACAGCAGGCCGGCTCATGAATGCTTCTCCAGGCTGTTCACGGCATTCATGAATGCATTACCTCGCTCAATATAACTTTTAAACTGATCCTGACTGGCCGCCGCAGGCGAAAGCAGAACCGGCACTCCATATCCCATTTGCACCGCCTGTTTTACTGCCTGCTCCACTGTTTTCACAAAAGTAGCCTGAACACCTGCAGATGTAGCCAGATCCATAAACGGTTTCACATCCGTACCAATAACCAGCATATGCTCGACATGATCGGCCACGGCATCCTTGAGCACCGATATATCCAGCCCTTTTCGCAATCCACCACAAATCCACACAACCTGGTGGAACGACTCCAGTGCCGCTTTTGCAGCATCCGGATTGGTTGCTTTGGAATCGTTGTACCATTCACAGCCAGCTACCGGACCAAGCGATTGCAATCGATGAGGCAACCCCCTGAATGAGGTCAGTGATTGCCGGATCACGCTGGCAGAAATACCAAAATCCGCAGCCGCCTGCGCAGCACACGCAAGGTTTAAATGCTGATGCCTGCCTTGCGCGGGCAATTCATCGGATGACACCGAGTGACGCACATCATAATGATGCCAGAACACCTGCCATGAACCATGACGCTGCAGGCTCACGCCTGCATCCAGTCGGCTTCCGCTCCCTTCCCCGTCTGCATCATCCATACCGAAACGACGGACAAACACACCGCGCCCACGCAATTCCTCGGCCAGCGCATTCCAGCAGACATCTGATGGCAACATGGCTTTGTCACCTTCCCCCTGTGCGGCGAACAGACGCAGCTTGGCCGCCTTGTAGGCATCCATATCAAGATGCATATCTGCATGATCAGATTGCACATTAAGCAATGCCGCCCATTTCGGGTGAATCGGATTGGCGCGTTCGAGTTGAAAGCTGGAAAGTTCCAGTACAATACGCTGGGGAGCTGGATGCTGCACATCACCGTCGCCCAGTAACCCAAGCATAGGCACACCGATATTGCCACCTGCTTCAATACCGCCGGAAAGAGTATCCAGCATCGTACTGATCAGGGAAACTGTGGTGGTTTTGCCATTGGTTCCGGTAATGGCAATCAAATCACCATGGTATGCCTCACGGAACAGTTCCAGGTCACCGAAGACTGGAACCCCTGACTCTCTCAACTCAACCAGTGCAGGGTGCTGCCAGCTGATACCGGGACTGACAATCAAGCGGGCGAATCCTTTTAAAAGCTCCGCATCCAGACGCCCGATATGCAAAGCAATATCCATGCCTTCAGGCAAGCTGACCGGAGACTCGTCAAATGCCTCACAGACAATACCCCGGCGCTTTAAAAAAGATACCACTGCCTGACCGGTTTTACCCATGCCGATAACAGCAGTTGCCATTTTCTGATCACGCATCATGTCGCTCATCTGATTTTGAGGGTGGAAAGCGCCACCAGCGCCAACAGGATGGAAATAATCCAGAAACGAACAATGACTTTCGGCTCAGCCCAGCCTTTCAGTTCATAGTGATGATGAATCGGCGCCATGCGGAATACCCGCTTGCCGGTCAGCTTAAAGCTGGCCACCTGTACCATCACCGATACTGCCTCCAGCACAAACAGCCCGCCGGCAATGGCCAGCAGAAACTGCTGGTGCACCGCACAAGCAACAAAAGCCAGCGCGCCACCCAGTGCAAGGGCACCCACATCCCCCATAAACACCTGAGCCGGGTAGGTGTTATACCACAGGAAACCGAGACAACCGCCAACCACAGCTCCGCAGAACACAGCCAGTTCGCCGGCACCTGGAACAAACGGAATCATCAAATAGGCTGAAAACTTGGCATGACCGGCCAGATAGACGACCACTGCCAGTGCACTGGCCACCATAAAAGTCGGCGCCACGGCCAAACCGTCCAGCCCGTCGGTCAGATTGACGGCATTGGAGGTGCCAACCAGAACGAAAAGTACAAATACCGGATAAAACCAGCCCATATTCCACTGCGAATTAAAGAAGGGAATATCCACAATGGGATCGGTCATCATCATCAATCCGGCGGCAGCGATGCCGCCTATCAGACATTGCAGAATCAGTTTCCAGCGCCCTGCCAGCCCTTTCGGGTCACGGCGAATGATTTTCAGATAATCATCCAGCCAACCGATAATACCATAGCCAAGCGTTACCAGTAATGCCAGCCAGACAAAACCGTTGGTTAAATCCGCCCACAGCAGCGTGGCAATCGTCAACGACAACAGGATTAATACACCGCCCATGGTCGGCGTACCCTGCTTGATCAAGTGTGTTTGAGGTCCGTCGTTTCGAATGGGCTGGCCCTTGCCCTGATGTGCTTTCAGCCAGCGGATAAACAGCGGTCCCAGCAACCAGCATAACACCAGCGATGTTACCAGCGCATAGACTGTACGAAACGTGATATACTGAAACAGATTAAAGAAAGAAACCTGATCATGCAGTGGATACAGGAGGTTATAGAGCATGTACACCCTCCCCGGAACAAAGCAGTTCCACCACTGCATCCAATGCCATGGAGCGCGAAGCTTTGACCAGCACCGTATCACCGGCTGCAAACATGGTATCGGCCAGCGAGGCGAGCGCCTCATCCGTTGAGGCAAACCATCTGGCCTCTGCGTGTTTCTCTGCCAGCGCCCGCATTTTCATGCCAATCAGATAAATACTGTTCAGGCCGCTAATGTCGAGTTCGGCATGCAAATATTCCGATGCATCACCCAATTCGGCCATGTCACCCAGAATGGCAATCCTGTTGCCCGGCAAAGCACGCAGTGTATCAATGGCAGCCTGCATGGATACCGGATTGGCATTGTAGCTGTCATCCAACACCACCGCGCCATTTTTTCCCTCACAGCGCTGCATGCGCCCGGCCACTGGCTGCCAGTCAGCCAGCGCTTCGGCAACTTCGGTTAACGTGTGCGGGCATTCACGGTCATGCAGGTAACGCAGCATAATAGACGCAGCAAAGGCATAGTTCTCGGCCCAGTGGCGAGCCGGCAAGTCCAGTGTTACCGAATGCTGCTGGCCTTTATAAGCAAGTGTCAGCTCACAACCCTTCAGTCGCCAGTCAACTATTTCATCATCCTGCACATCATCAACAGCGATAACCTGCTCAGGTACAGCGATATGGTTCGCCCGCATCAGGGCTGCCACATCCTTTCCAAGAGCGCACCAGCCACCATCACTCAAACTTTCCAGCAACAATGCCTTTTCCCTGACCACTCCGGACAGTCCACCCAGGCCTTCGCTATGGGCTGCAGTAATACCCG
>WFUI01000101.1 GCA_015485035.1 Mariprofundus sp. | reverse complement strand
TTATCTTCACGATACGATTCCTTCAGCAGCTGCATATAACTTGCGAATTCACCACGGGAAATCAATGTACTGCCAAAGCGCTGAATAGGCATATTGGTAATGGTAAACAAATGATTGAAGGCGATACCATAGCGCAAATGCAACTCGCGCTTATAGGCTGCCTCAAGTTCTTGCTGTGGCGGAGGCAAGACTGCCCCCGGCGGATTATAAACCAGCGTCAGTGTCAGCCCTGAACCCTCAATGCCATAACCCAGTTTATTTAACTTCTGCAACGCCGTGATACTCTGGTCAAACACGCCTTTACCACGCTGGGCATCGACATTGGAGCCCAGGTAACATGGTAAGGAGGCCACCACTTCCACGCTGTGATCAGCCAGAAATGAAGCCATGTTCTCATAACCTTCTTCTTCCAGAATGGTCAGATTACAGCGATCAATCACACGCACGCCCATCGCACTGGCCTGTTGCACCAGAAACCGGAAGTGTGGATTCATTTCCGGCGCTCCGCCGGTCAGATCCAGCGTTTTAATTTGTTGGGCCGTGAGATAATCAAGCACGGTCTGCACCGTTTCTTTGCTCATAATCTCCTTGCGGCGCGGCCCTGCATTGACATGACAATGCAAGCAGGTCTGATTACACAGATAGCCGAGATTGACCTGCAAGGTTTCCAGCTTACCACGGCGAATGGCAGGAAAATCACTCTCTTTCAATAACGGTAACGTAGCATGCATTCAACTATTCCCCTTTCATCATAAAAACGGAATATAAGTCGATTCCGACTTGATTTCATTACATTAATAACTGAACCAATTATCGTAATTTGAATGATATTAAAACCGGATATGCAACGTACAATAAAACACCCTGATATCCCGGAAGCATCCCCTTGAAACGATTATTTTTTATGCCGCCTCGGCGGCTTTCTGCCACCGCCACCTGAATGATCACGTCCGGATTTTCCACGACCGGGGCGTCTGTCACCGCTACCCGGTTTGAATTGCTTTCTGGGTGCCCGGGAAGGCGTTGCATCACCTGACGCCAGCACGGATGCATTGAGACGCTGACCGCACACCTGCACCTGTTTCAGGTCGTTAAAAATGGCTTTGGGCATGCCTTCCGGCAAATCCACCGTCGTATGATCATCATGAATCTGCACACGACCGATGAATTCACTCTCCAGCCCCAGTTCATTGGCAATCGCACCGACAATATTACCCGGCTTTACACCGTGTTCCTCACCCACTTCCAGGCGATAACGCTGCATACCCTGTTCGGGTTTCGGTCCGCGCGAACGATTCGGCTTGATTTCATCATCTTCATACTGGTCTCGCGACGGATTGCGCGTGCTGCGACGCTTGTCTTCCGGCGCATCGAAGCGTGGATTACGATCAGAGCGGGACGGGCGTTCCCTTTCCTGACGAGGCTGCGGCTGATCCTTGAGTAATAACGGTTTATCACCCTGCACCATTTTAGCCAGTGCAGCGGCTATTTCGTTAGCCGGAATATCGTGTTCCTGACGGTATTGCTCAATGATCCCGGCGAATAATTCCAGATCCTCGCCTGAATCCAGCGTTTCGGTAATGCGCTCCTTGAATTCAGCGATGCGCTTATCGTTGATCACATCGGTGGTTGGCATCTGGAATTGCTCGATGCGTTTTTTGGTAGCCCGCTCGATGGCATAGAGCATGCGCTTTTCGCGCGGCGAGACAAACAGAATCGCATCGCCCTCGCGCCCTGCCCTGCCGGTGCGCCCGATGCGATGGATATAGGATTCGGTATCGTGTGGAATATCATAGTTAATCACATGCGAAATACGCTGCACGTCGAGTCCTCTTGCCGCCACGTCGGTCGCAACCAGAATATCGAGATGGCCTTTCTTGAGCCGGTTCACTGTCGCCTCGCGCTGCTTCTGGGCGATATCGCCGTTCAGAGCTGTGGCCGCATAGCCGCGTGCTTCGAGTTTATTGGCCAGTTCTTCCGTCGCCGTTTTGGTGCGTACAAATACAATGACACCATCATAGGGTTCAGCTTCCAGAATCCGGGTCAACGCATCCATCTTGTTACGCCCGCTGACCATCCAGTAACGCTGGCGGATCGTTTCAGCTGTCTGTTCCTTAACCTTGATGGTAACCTGTTCAGGATTATTCAAATGCTGCTGGGCGATTTTACGAATTACCGGCGGCATGGTGGCGGAAAACAGAGCGATCTGACGATTATCCGGTGTCTGTTCCAGAATCCACTGCACATCATCAATGAACCCCATACGCAGCATCTCATCGGCCTCATCAAGCACCAGAGCTTGCAGCTTACTCAGGTTAAGGGTTTTGCGGCGCATATGATCCATCACTCGCCCCGGTGTGCCAACCACAACATGCACCCCGCGTTTGAGCTGACGCAATTGAATATCATAACTCTGCCCGCCGTAAATCGGCAGCACATTAAACCCTTTTAAATGACGGGCATATGTTTTGAATGCCTCCGCCACCTGAATCGCCAGTTCACGGGTTGGTGCCAGCACCATCACCTGTGGCGTTTTCTGACTTAAATCAATGCGGGAAAGCAACGGCAATGCAAAGGCCGCCGTTTTACCTGTACCTGTCTGGGCCTGACCGAGCACATCCCTGCCGCCCAAAAGCAGCGGAATCGTCTGCGCCTGAATCGGAGACGGTGTTTCATAACCTGCGTCCTGCACAGCTCTGAGCAGTTCGGGCTGTAAATTCAGTTCCGCGAAAGTGGAATACTGTTGTGTGTCCGTGGTTGTTTGTTCGTTTGTAGTTTTATCGTTTGTCGTTTGTTCGTTTGTCATAGTCCATACCTGCGGAAATTACCGGAGCCGAAGCATGCCTGTACAATCATTAAGAAACCATGAGGAAAGATGTGGAGATGTGCATATACTCTTCAGCCAACGAAGCATCTTACAACATGGCATGTGTTTCGCCTGCCATTGAATATTCACCCAAGTCTCCACAGATGCTACTGAACAGGCTAGTCTCGCAGTATGACCAATAACAATATTCTTAAAAAAATCAGTATTGCCAATAATCTCAAACATTTCGAAATCAAGGAAATTTTTGAGCTGGGCGGTTTTGCATTCAGCAGCAGCCAGATCAAGGCTTTTATGGCCGGCAGTAAAAACAAGAACTACGTCAAACTATCGGATGAACATTTTGAGGGATTCCTGAACGGCTTTATCATTTACTCGCGTGGTACGGTGGATGAACCCACATTGTTACCACGCACAGTCGAAAGTTTCATTATAGGCCTGATCGAATCCGGCAATACTGATGCGATCGAAGAAATCCGCTGTCTGATCGAAGCAGTGAAAGATTAAGCTGACGGCAAAGCATAAACCGCCACCTTTCAAAACCGGCTGCAGATAATATCAGTTAGATATCTGCAACCGCCCCACCCAGGCAAGAAAGGATTATTCGCGTCATATTGTGTCTGGAATAGTATGAACCATATTGATACTATTTCATTTCAAGGGCTATCTGATAAACTACAGGGACGCAGTTTTACAGTACGCAAAAGCAGTCCAGGAGTCTGTCGGACTTATGAGAAATCTACTGCGCGGCAGGGATATGGTTCCAAAATATTCTGATTTGTCGTCACATAGTTACCACTATGCTCCTCAAAATCATACTGTTTTTGACTCCCTCCCCCACCTGCTCGCTACGATCACCCTAAGCCCGACACACTCCCAGACAAGGTCAACGTGTCCATGATAAAAAAAATACCCCGAATTTTTACCGGATATGTCCCCGGAAAAGCCCAGGACAGCGAATATCAATGCAAAGTCATTCGCTTAATCGCCTCCATTGCCATGCCCACCGCAGTAATCTTCTCCGTCATCAATTTTTTATCAGGCCATCTATGGCTTGCTGTGGTTGAGGTATTCACCTTCCTGCTTCTGATTCCGTGTCTCAAGGTGGTTTGTCATGAAGAATCGCTACCATCCATTCGCAACCTTCTCATGGCCAATGCCTTTATGGTATTTACCACAGCATTCGTCGACGGAGGCGTAGCAGGAACCGGAATTGTATGGTCCCTGGTCATTCCTTTTCTGGCATTTCTGTTAATGGGGCTGCGCATCGCCTGGTACTGGGTCGCGTTATATGGACTGCTCAACACCTTGCTGATTACTCTGCATTTCACCCATCATCTTGCGCTGCCATACAACAATGATGCCCTCATTTATTTTCCAGCAGTATTTATATTCTTCGCCTTAATTGCTGCGGCTTTTGAAATGCAATTGGAACGGACTTATATGCGACACCAGGACACAATCCATGAACTGAAAGCACTGAAAGAAAGTCTGGAACAGCACGTTGCCCGAAAAACCTCCGAATTGACCAGAGCCAATGAACAACTTATCAAAGAGATCGAACATCACAAAAATACTGCCAAAGCCCTGAAAGCGAGCGAAGAGCTCTTTTTACATGCACAAAAGATGGAAGCCATCGGCATACTGGTCGGCGGCATTGCCCATGATTTCAATAATTTCCTGGCCGGCATCACCGGCAATCTGTATCTGCTCAAAGCCAGACTGAAAGAGCAACCCGAGTTACTCGACAGGATTTCAACCATCGACCAGCTCTGTTTCAAGGCGGCAAATATGATATCCCAGTTGCTGGCTTTCGCACGCAAGGATCATGTGGAAATGAAAAACTTGTCATTAACCGCATTTGTCAGTGAAGCCCTGGAACTGGCCTTGCTCGGCATACCTGAAAATATCAAGCTGAAACAGGAATTTGTTTCGGATGCATTGATGATCCGCGGTGATATCAGTCAGCTGCAGCAGGTTATTCTGAATATTATCAATAATGCCCGCGATGCATTGAAAAATACCTCTGAGCCTGAAATCATCGTAAGACTGACACCGTTTACTCCCGATACCACCTTCAGTCAGAAATACGAAAACAGAAATATTGCTGATCAGTATGCACATTTGAGCATACAGGATAACGGCTGCGGTATATCAGATACAGACAGGCAGCATATTTTTGAACCGTTTTTCACCACCAAGGAACAGGACAAAGGAACCGGCCTGGGCCTGGCCATGGCCTTTGGCTCTGTGCAAACCCATGGAGGTATCATTGATGTAGAGAGTGAACCCGGCATGGGAGCCACCTTTCATATCTACCTGCCACTACAGCAAATGCACACAGAACCCGAACCATCGCCATCCCGGAAAATATCCGGCGGTCATGGCGAAACCATCCTGCTGGCCGATGATGATGCTCAAATACGTGAATCTATTGGCGAAGTTCTGGAGAGCATCGGTTATCGGGTTCTGCTGGCAGCCAATGGCAGAGAAGCTGTAGCCATGTTTGAAAAATATCAGGATCAAATAGCCCTAAGCATCCTTGATCTGGTAATGCCGGAGATGGGAGGCAGAGTCGCTGCTGAAAAAATTCACAGCCTGGATATGTCAGCCTCTGTCCTGTTTGCTACAGGTTACGATAAATCGGGCGCATTAAATCATGAAGACGATATCCATATTGATCAGATCATAGAAAAACCTTTTTCTATTGAGACACTGAGCAGCAGAATAACCCGGTTAATCAATGTATGAATCAGCACAT
>WFUI01000100.1 GCA_015485035.1 Mariprofundus sp. | reverse complement strand
TACTCGGCGCATCGGATATGCGCGATGAATTGTCACTGGATCCTTATATCTTTACACGCGAAGCATGGCGGCAACGACGTGAATATCTGATTTACGATGGAAACCCACCGACACCGGCAAGTGAAGATGATGGCTTTGAAGAAGATGATTTCGATAGCGAACCAACTACACCGAAGACCAGAATCCATCTGGACGACACACCACCAGATAATATTCCTGCCCCCATACAGCCTGTATCCGGTTCGTCACCTGCTCCGCAGGGTGCACAAATCCAGTCGCAATCCGACATCACAACGGCACCACTTACGTCGTCCAAACAGGTCAGTGCACAGCAAAAATATGTGATTTTTCTGTCATCCCATTATTCCGAAGCCGAAGCTGCAGCAGAACAGGGACATATTGCAAAACTCGGCGTTCACAGTGATATCTATCCAGTAACGCTGGATCATCGAAAATGGTATCGCCTGCGTGCAGGCAGTTATGCCAGCAAGGCAGAAGCAACAGCCGAAATGAATAAACTCAAGGCACTCACAGGCCTGACCGGTGCATGGTTGGAAATGAGCAACGTCAAAGACAAGAAATAACGTGAAGGATCAGCAGTAAGACAACGCCCCCTCACGCGCTCTGTTTCAATTTACAACCGACTGGCGCGATGTCTTAACAAATGGTCAGCCAGGGTCAGGGCCAGCATGGCCTCGGCGATCGGTACGGCGCGGATGCCGACACAGGGATCATGGCGTCCCTTGGTAATAATCTCTGTTTCATCACCATGGATATCGATGGTCGGGCGTGATTTAAGAATAGACGAGGTAGGTTTCAGCATCATACGGGCGCGAATGGTATCGCCATTGGAAATCCCACCGAGAATGCCGCCGGCATGATTACTCTGAAAACCATCAGCACGTATTGCATCGCCGAATTCAGAACCTCTGGACTCGACACAGGCGAAACCATCGCCGATCTCGACAGCCTTGGCTGCGGGGATATTCATCAGTGCCTTGGCAATATCGGCATCGAGCCGGTCAAACACCGGTTCGCCCAGACCAGGAATCATGCCATGTGCTTCAACACAAACAGCTGCACCAATGGAATCGCCTTCTTTACGCAGCTTATCCATGAATGCAGCCATCTCGGTTGCAGCCTGCGCATCCGGGCAGAAGAACGGATTATTGCTGATTTCACCAACATCAAATCGGGCAGCATCGATTTTGATCGGACCGATCTGATCCACCCAGCCCAGCACTGAAATGCCTGATTCAGATAACAGTTTTTTGGCAATCCCGCCAGCAGCCACACGCATAGCGGTTTCACGCGCCGAAGACCGTCCACCACCGCGATAATCGCGCAGGCCGTACTTTTCGAAATAGGTGAAATCAGCATGCCCGGGACGGAATTTATCCTTGATGTCAGAATAATCCTTGCTGCGCTGATCGGTGTTGCGAATCAATAAACCAATCGGACAACCTGTAGTAACCCCCTCAAATACGCCGGAAAGGATTTCCACTTCATCGGCTTCCCGACGCTGGGTCGTATATTTTGACTGGCCGGGCTTGCGCCGATCAAGATCGGGCTGAAGATCAGCCTCACTTAAAGACAATCCGGCCGGACACCCTTCAACAATCGCCACCAGTGCCGCACCATGCGATTCGCCGGCTGTGCTCAGGCGGAAAATATTCCCGCAACTCGAACCTGACATCAGTGGATTTCCCTCTAGTCCGTAATACCCGGATCACCGGCACCAACATGGAATCCGGCATCGACATAATGTACTTCTCCGCTCACCCCCGAAGCCAGATCGGAAAGCAGATATACACAGGTGTTACCCACCTCCTCCTGCGTCACATTGCGTTTGAGCATGGCACCACGCGCACTTTTCTCCATCAATTTTCGGAAATCACCCACAGCAGATGCAGCCAGCGTCCTGATCGGGCCTGCTGACACCGAGTTTACCCGAATACCGCGCTCACCGAGATCCTGAGCCAGGTATCGGGTTGATGCCTCCAGGGCCGCCTTGGCCACACCCATAACACCATAACCGGGGATTGCACGTTCGCCTCCCAGATAGGTCATGGTTATCAAACTGGCGCCCTCTTTCATCATGGGTGCAGCGCGCTGGGCGCATGCAATAAAGGAATATGCGGAGATATCCAGAGCCAGATGAAAATCCTCTCGCGAAGTATTCGCAAATCCATCGCGTAGCGCATCTTTATTGGCAAAGGCAATAGAATGAACAATAAAATCGAGTTCCCCCCACTGCTCTTTTACCTTTGCAAAGAAGGCATCCATACTGGCTTCATCCGTTACATTCATCGGTGCAATAATTTCAGCATCCAGGCTCTCGGCCAATGGTCGAACCCGTTTTTCCATCTGATCACCGAGATAGTTAAAACCCAGCGTTGCACCTTCACGCCGTGCTGCCCTGGCAACACCCCAGGCAATTGATTTGTTGTTGGCTACGCCAAGGATAAGACCTTTTTTACCTTTCAGAATTCCCACACCTTGCTCCCTGTGTTATTCGTTGCCGCCAACAATATCAGCAGCCTTTCAAAAGCGCACGCATATGACGCTTTCATTGTTCGTATACGCAGCAGCCAGGGAAATACCGGGGTCATCGGCATTTCCGCACAGGTGCCGGATGGACAACCAAGTCAGAAACATAAGTCATTGATTCATAAGCAAATAATATCATATTTTCTTTTGCTTTCTGACTGAATATGCCCTGTATTCAATCCTCATTGCGAGTTCCGGAACATTGTTCTATCAAGTTCATTTCCGCATCTGAAAAGCCGAAATAGTGCCCGATTTCATGCATCAGCACCTCGACAATACATTGATCCGGACTTTGACCCGAGCCCCTGCAGGCAGCCAGAATAGGACGACGATACAGATAAATCATATCAGGCAGTGCACCTGAATCACTTGCACTCCGTTCAATAAGGGATACCCCTTCATAAAGCCCGAGCAGCTCATACGGTGAATCAGCATGCATCTTCCTCAACACATCATCAGCAGCAAACTCTTCTGTTACCACCACAACATTTTCCATCGCCAGCCGAAACCTGACAGGTAACAAATTCAAAGCCTTCTCAGCAGTCAAACGGAATTCTTCTGCATTCATAATGCCTATTGTAGCCATTGCATGCGGTTCATCATATCCTGTTTTTCAAAATCGCCATGCCGTTTCCTCAATCGGATAGACATCCATGGCTCAATGACCACTACAGGCAGGCTCCGGACTGTAAATTATTCCTTGCTGGAATATCGTTATTTGGCATCGTTAGGCAATGCCTCCAACATTGAATATCATCGCAGATGCCCATATCTGGAGCGTGAAATCCGCATTCTCAGCATTACCCGGATTTGATGTGAATTTACAAATTCTGGAGAACAGGCACATCACCAGCGATACTGTTCACAATGCGGATATCCTGCTTACCCGTTCATCCACACGCGTAAATGCCGATCTGTTACAGGGCTCATCGGTACGCTTTGCCGGCACTGCCACCATAGGCGACGATCATTACGATAAAACATGGCTGGATACCAATTCGATTGTATGGGCCAATGCTGCCGGCTCATCGACTGATTCTGTCATTGAATACATGATCACCGCCCTGCTTGATTTACATGTGCGCGGGCTGATCAGCATTCCGGATACCTGCATCGGCATCATCGGCGTGGGCCGGATCGGCAGCAAGCTGGCAGACATCTGCAAAAACCTGGGCATGACGGTGCTGTGCAATGATCCGCCCAGAGCCAGACATGAAAGCACCGATATTTTTTGCCCACTCGACC
>WFUI01000099.1 GCA_015485035.1 Mariprofundus sp. | reverse complement strand
GGGTTGGGCTACTCAGGATGATGTGCGCCGATTCCGCTGTATCAAGCCGGAGGCCCTGGCACAGTTTTATCCGGAATTGTCCGGGCTGTTTCATACACGTGCTGCTATTTCGATGAAAACGATTCAACAACGTGCAGGCCATACGGCAGGTCTCCGATATGCCGTGAGCAGGGCCTGTTCAGATGGGTTGCTTGAAGAAATTCACCCTAATCCGTTGTGGCAGGCAGAAGACGGGGTGGTCACAAAATCAGAAGCACCTGAGCCAACAGCATGTCAACAACAGGCAATCGTTTCGATTATTACAAGTTTACAGAAATTCCAGTCGTTTCTGCTGTTCGGGCGAACCGGTTCCGGAAAAACCGAAGTCTATCTCAAGGCAGCCGAATCGATTATTGAAGCCGGAGGGCAGGTGCTGGTGCTGGTGCCGGAAATCGGCTTGACGCCCTTGTGGTTGTCGCGCCTTAAACAGCGGTTCAAACGGGTGGCACTGTGGCATTCAGCCATGACTGCAAAGGAACGGTTAGTTGTGCGGGAGTTTTTACAGGAGACAGATATCCTGATTGGTACTCGCTCGGCTTTATTTTTGCCATTACCTCGATTGAATATGGTTGTGGTGGATGAAGAGCATGATGCCAGCTTCAAACAGCAGGAGGGCATGGCATATTCCGCACGGGATATGGCGGTGTTACTGGCCCAGGAACTGGATATTCCGATTGTGCTGGGTTCAGCGACACCGAGCCTGGAAAGTTGGCGGCAGGTGCAGGCTGGCCATTATCAGCGTTTGGATTTGCCTGATCGTATTGTGCGGGATACTGCGCCGATTCAGTCCGATATTATTGATATGCGTGCTGTGGATGCTCCGGTGTCGGATACCTTGTTGTCGGCGTTGAAAGAGACGCTGGCGGCTGGCGAGCAATCGATCCTGTTTCTGAACCGGCGCGGGTATGCGCCGGCCTTGCAATGCACGGCCTGCGGCGATGTGCCGGAATGTTCAGCCTGCTCGATGCGTTTGACACTGCACCGGCGAGCCGGGCAGTTACGTTGTCACTCCTGCGGTTTCCGGCGCAGGGTTCCGAAAACATGTGAATCATGCGGTGAATCTGCCTTCCTGCCACTGGGTGAGGGCACCGAAAAACTGGAGGAATGGCTGACTGAAAAGATTCCAGAGTTGCGTTTTTCCCGTTTTGATCGTGATGTTATTACCAGTCATAGTCGTTTGGAAAAAACGCTGGCTGCCTTTGAACAGGGAGATATCGATTGTTTGATCGGTACCCAGATGCTGGTCAAGGGTCATGATTTCCCCAATGTGACGCTGGTGGGCGTCATCAATGCTGACCTCGGCGTGAATATGCCCGATTTTCGTGCCGGTGAACGGTGGTGGCAGCAGATGACACAGGTGACCGGGCGGGCCGGGCGTGGCAGCAAAGCAGGACGAGTGATTATTCAGACCCGCATGCCGGAAGCAGACTGGCTCACACGGATCAACGAAGATCAGGCCGAATCAACGCTGAATCACGAATTACAACTCAGGGAAATGTTATCATTCCCTCCATTCGGGCGCTGGGTCCGGATTGTGGTTTCCGCCAGAAAACTGGAGAAAGCGGAGGGGGTTGCCAGTCATATCGCCGATGTATGTGCTGCTTTGGAAGGTATTGGCATCAGTGGCCCGATGCCGTGCTCCATGGAAAGGCTGGCCGGAAAATATCGTATCGAAGTGTTATTGCGTGATGACTCGAGAAAAGTCTTGCCGTGGAAGCTGGAACCATTGCTGGCGATGCTGGATTTACCGCGTGATGTACGCGTTCGGGTTGATGTCGATCCGCAGGATATGATGTGAGCCCATCCATGGGGCGGATGTACTTAAGCACGTCCACGCTCACCGTCCTGAGTTAAAAAATGCGGCATGGTTTGGACTTTCAGTGCAAAGGTTGATTTTTATGCACCGATTTACTGAATAGCATTGATTGTTTTCAAAGTAATGCATGACTCTGCTGCTGAATTTAAAATAGCCGCTAGTATCACGTTTTTGCTGTGACAGGAGCCGGAATGAGTGACAACGTGATTCGTGTGCAGGGCGCACGGGTGCATAATCTGAAAAATATCAGCCTGGATATTCCACGCGATAAACTGGTGGTGATTACCGGCGTGTCCGGTTCCGGCAAGTCCAGCCTTGCTTTCGACACACTCTATGCCGAGGGGCAGCGTCGTTATGTCGAGTCGCTATCGGCCTATGCACGCCAGTTTCTGGGTATGATGGAGCGTCCTGATGTTGATGCTATCGATGGGCTATCGCCGGCGATTTCGATCGAGCAGAAAACAACCAGCCGTAATCCGCGCTCCACTGTCGGAACGATTACCGAAGTATATGATTACCTGCGCCTGCTGTTTGCCAGAATCGGACAACCTTATTGCCATGGATGCG
>WFUI01000098.1 GCA_015485035.1 Mariprofundus sp. | reverse complement strand
GTTATCAGTTATCATACCCTGATGAATCGATATGCCGGATGTGTAACGGTGCTGGTTGACCTGCAGGAAATCATCATCATAACCGGTGAACATCAGTGTTCCTGCAGCCAGTTGCGGGCTGATATCTCCCTTCATGTGTTATCTGCCTCTGGATACAGGCAAAAAATCAGGGCCGTGCTTCCATGGCTTTGATTTCATCTTCATCTGCCTTGAATCGACCAGCCAGTGACAGCATGACCGGACTGGCGATATAGATGGAAGAATAGGTGCCCACCAGAATACCGGAGATCAGAGCGAAAGCGAAATCGTGAATCACTTCCCCGCCGAGGACGAACAGCGCAAACACCACCAGCAAGGTGGTAAACGAGGTCATCAGGGTGCGCGCCAGCGTCTGATTGATAGAGCCGTTGACAATGTCGATCTCATTGCCCGGATGTTTACGTTTTTTGTTGGCTGCAAAGTTTTCTCGAATGCGGTCAAACACCACAATCGTATCGTTCAGAGAGTAGCCGATCACAGTCAGAAGGGCGGCAATCACGGGCAGATTGAATTCTTTTCCGGTAATGGCAAACAGACCGAGAACAATGATTATGTCGTGAAGCAGAGCTGCATCGGCGCCAAGTGCAAAGCGAAACTCAAACCTGAACGTGACATAAACAAGAATGGCCAGCATGGCGATCAACACAGCCATGATACCTGCCTGGGTGAGTTCTTCACCAACCTGAGGGCCGACAAATTCCACACGACGCATTTCAATGGCATCGGCGGTGAATTTCTCAGCCAAGCCATCGAGAATAGCGGTACTGATAGTGGATGACTTTTCCCCCTCTTTGTTTTGCACGCGAATCAGAATTTCTTCCGGCGAACCGAATTCCTGAATCACTGCATTGCCAAAGCCTCTGGGTGAAATGGCACTGCGTACATCGGCAATACCGGGAGCTTTGTCGAACTTCACTTCGACCAGTGTGCCGCCTGTGAAGTCAATGCCGAAATTCAGGCCTTTAACGGCCAGCGTTCCCAATGAGACGACGATCATCAGGGCGGAAATCATCAGGGCGATTTTACGTTTGCCGATAAAATCGATGTTAATGTCGGGGCGAATCAGTTGCATATCAGTAACCTTAAATACTTAATTTTTCGATGCGACCCTGCCTGGCCGTGGAGGTGGCAATAATGGCACGGGTGACGGTGATGGCAGTAAACATTGAGGCCAGGATACCGACGGAGAGGGTAATGGCGAAGCCCTTCACCGGTCCGGAACCGAACTGGAACAGCACAATGGCAGCAATCAGTGTGGTGATGTTGGCATCAACAATGGTCGAGAAGGCTTTGTCGTAACCGCCGTCAATAGCGGCCAGCGGTGTTTTACCCAGGTGCAACTCTTCACGAATACGCTCGAAAATCAGCACATTCGCATCCACAGCCATACCAATGGTCAGCACGATGCCGGCAATGCCCGGCAGGGTGAGTGTACCACCGATAATACTCATGGCAGCCAGAATCAGCAGCATGTTAAAAATCAGCGCAACATTGGCTACCATGCCGAACATGCGGTAATACACGGCCATGAAAATCAGCACCAGAATACAACCGACGATGATCGAATTCATACCCTGATCAATCGAATCCTGACCGAGGCTGGGACCGATAGAGCGTTCTTCTACCACCTTGACGGGGGCAGGCAGCGCGCCGGCGCGCAGTATAATGGCCAGGTCGTGCGCCTCAGCCGGAGAGAAACTGCCGGTAATCTGGGCTGAACCGCCGGCAATGCGTTCGCGAATCACCGGCGCTGAATTGACTACGCCTTCCAGAATAATAGCAAAGCGTTCACCAACATGTGCTGCAGTCAGCTTGTCAAATTTACGTGCACCCTTGCTGTTGAATTTCAGTGTGACGGCATATTCGTTGAAACGTGAATCAATGGAAACGCGTGCGTCGGCAATCTCGGTACCGGAGAGCAAGGTGCGTTTTTTCAGCAGATAGGGTTGACGATAGCTCTGACCATTGCGCATCTGTTCCGGGCCGTACATGATAATATCACCGGGAGGAAGGCTGCCCGACATGGCTTTATCGAGGTCACCTTTTTCATCGACCAGCTTGAATTCGAGCTGGGCAGTGCGACCAATTAACTGTTTGGCATGGGCGGTGTCTTCATAACCCGGTATTTGCACCAGAATGCGATGTTTACCCTGCTTGATGATCACCGGCTCCGTGGTGCCCAATGCATCAATACGACCGCGAATGACTTCGATGGCCTGGTCAACGGCAAACTTGCGTGTTTCTTCAGCAATGCTTTCTTTCAGTGCCAGCGTAATCGTATTGTCAACTACCGAAGATATGGTGTAGTTGCCGAATGTCTCCTTCAGCAGTGACTCGGCGGCATCGATATCCGAAGCCTTTTTGATGGTAATAACAAGAGAATTACCATCCGTGGCCAGCTTGCGGTAACGGATTTTTGCTTTGCGCAGCACCTGTCGTGCCGAGTCGATATCTTCTTCAACACTGTGTGATACAGCTTTATCGACATCGACATCGAGTACCAGATGGATGCCGCCTTTCAGATCCAGACCAAGGCTCATTGGCTTGCTTAATGAAGCAGGCCACCATGAGGGGACGGATGTGACATTGGGCAGCGAGGCCATCAGTGAGATGGCCAGTACAGACAAAATTAACCAGATTTTCCAGCGTGGAAAGCTATGCATTGCGTGAATCCTTAAACGTATTTGTTATGGCGTATATTGTTGCGATGTGTCTGGCAGAGGGGCTTCAGTCTGCCAGTCCGACAATGGTATCCCGTTTCACCTTGACGCGAACGCCATCGGCAATATCTACTTTCAATGTATCATCCTTGACGTCCGTTACCTTGCCGTACAGACCACCACCGGTGATAATCGTATCACCTTTTTTCAATTGACCGATCAGATTGCGATGTTCCTTGAGTTTTTTCTGTTGCGGGCGAATGAGCAGGAAGTAGAAAATGACCATAATCAACACCAGTGGAATCAGTGAAGCGAAGCCACCTCCACCATCGGCTGCGGGCGCAGCTTCGGCATAAACCGGTGTAATGATAGCCATCGCAGCCGCAACAGATGCGATGATAGAAGAATAACGTGTTTTCATGATGGGTAGAACTCCTGATTGTTGTCCCGACTTGGGATCTCATAAATATCATATTTCCAAGGGTCGGCGATTATGCACGTCCTCGGTAACGTTGTAAAAACTGATTTCGAAATTCGGGCCAGTTTCCCTGCTCAAGCGCATTTCTGGCTCGAAGCATGAGATCGCAATAGTAGTGCAGGTTATGCAAGGTATTCAACCTCGAGCTTAAGATTTCTTTCGCCATATACAGGTGGCGCAGATAAGCACGGGAAAAATGACGGCATGTATAACAGGTGCAGTTTTCCATGACAGGCCGTTCATCATCGAAATGTTTGAGATTTTTGATGTTCATTTTACCATCATCCGTGAACAGCGTGCCATTGCGGGCATTGCGGCTGGGCATGACACAGTCAAACATATCAATGCCACGATCAATGCCCTCGATCAGATCATCGGGTGTACCCACCCCCATGACATAATGTGGTTTATCTGCCGGCAGATGTGGCGCCAGTGTATCGAGCATGGCTATCATCTCTTCTTTCGGCTCGCCCACCGACAGACCGCCGATGGCAATGCCCTCGAAATCGATATCGGCAACAGCTTTCAAACTCTCCAGTCGCAAGTCCGCATACATTCCACCCTGTACGATGCCGAACAGGGCCTGTGTTTTATTGACCGGCAAGGCATCCCGGCATTCCGCCGCCCAGCGCATCGACATCTGCATGGAAGCATCGGCTTCTTCGTGGCTGGCCGGGTAGGGCGTGCATTCATCAAAGGCCATGACAATGTCGCTGCCCAGTTTACGTTGAATCTGCATACTTTCTTTCGGTCCGAGAAATACTTCTGCGCCATCAATATGTGAGCGAAAGCGCACGCCGTGTTCTTCGATCTTGCGCAGTTCACCCAGTGACCAGACCTGAAAACCACCGGAATCGGTCAGAATAGGCCGATCCCAGGCCATGAACCGATGCAGTCCACCCATTTTTTCAATCAGATCAGCACCGGGACGTAACATCAAATGGTAGGTGTTGCCGAGGATAATGCTGGCTTTGATATCATCCGTCAGATCGGCAGGCGTGAGGCTCTTTACTGTGGCTTGTGTGCCGACCGGCATAAACACCGGCGTTTCCACCGTGCCATGGGCAAGTTGTATGCGCCCGCGACGGGCATAGCCCTGTTCATCTTTGGCCAGTATTTCAAAGGATAGTGCCGACATGGCGGCGCAGCCTGACGGGGTGACTAGATGACATCAAGCTTCGTGGCGGGCAGGGATC
>WFUI01000097.1 GCA_015485035.1 Mariprofundus sp. | reverse complement strand
TGGCGAATAAAGCTGAAATTCGTGCTTTTCAGCCGGATAAGTATCAGTTACAAGGTGTGCTGGATGGCTACTGTCTACCTCCCGGAGGGCTGAATTTACTGGTTATTCAGCGTCATGGTGATGAAGGCGAGGCCCCATGGCTGCTGATGAAAGCGGGAAAATCCTGTCTTGCCGGTATAAATATGGATGTTTTTGAACTCCTTGATGATACACCGGCCTCACAATCTATTATTGAATACGGGTTAAAATGCTGGCAATGAATATCGAAAGTGAGCATTCAGTATTCAATGGCTGGTTGTCAGCCGAAGATATGCCGTTGCTGCCTGACAAGCTTGCTGTCGGCTGGTCCGGTGGTGCAGATTCAACAGCACTCTTACTGGCATTGAAAGCGCATGGCTATCGTGTGCAGGCATGGCATGTGGATCATGGCTGGCGGCATTCGTCTGCGGCTGAAGCGGTGCGGCTGGCTGAAAAAGCAGCCGGGTGGAAAATCCCGTTCATCAGCGCATGTTTGGGCGGAACCTCTATAAAGGATATGTCCGGGGAGGTGTCTTCGGTTCGTAAAACTGAGGCTGAAGCGCGAAAAGGCCGTTATGCTCAATTTCAGCAATGGAGCAGGGAAAGCGGGATAACAACCCTGTGTCTGGCACACCATCAGGATGATCAGGCTGAAACGGTATGCATGCGCTTGTTACAGGGGGCGGGTCCGGCTGGTTGCCGGGGTATGTGGCGTGAACGACAGATGTACGGTTTGCATATTGTACGCCCGTTGCTACATCTGTCCGGACAGCAATTGCGGCAGGCGTTGGTTCTGGCCGGTGTTGACTGGTTTGAAGATCCGAGCAATGCGGATATGAGTATTTGGCGCAATCGTATCCGCCATCAGTTGTTCCCGGCCATGGTGAAATCCGGGGTATCTCCGGATAAACTGTTCCTTCGCTGGCAACAGCAGTCTTGTCGTGTGGCAGAGCGTCTTGATGAGGAGACTGATGGTTTGTTGAATAGTCTGTCCACAACAGACCAGAACGGTATTTGCTTGCCCTGGCAAATATGGAAAGATATTTCCCCGCCTGTCCGGGCGCGACTTTTGCAGAAACTTATGGTTCAACTTTTGGGTGAGGGCGTAACGCCTGGGCGCAGGCATATCACATTAATTGAGTCATGGACCGAGAAAAACGGTCGCGGAGGGCTTGATTTATCACGTTGCCGTCTCTACAGGGACTCTGATCGCTTGCATCTGCAGCCTGCAACGGCAGGTTTTGCGCGTAGAAACAGGGCAGTTGTTTAAGAAGTATCTGGATTTTCAGCGTATTGTGTTAATCTAATATTCATACAGATAGCGCAAGCTTGTGCAATTTGGCGCTGCTTTTGTCATGTGATATTAATATGAGGATGATTTATTTATGGGTAAAAATTTAGTTCTGTGGCTGGTTATCGGCCTGACGATGATGAGTTTGTTCAATATGTTTTCTGCCCCGATGCCGAAGGCGGACAAGATGGCATATTCCACATTTGTCGAGAGAGTGGATCAGGGTATGGTGGAAACAGCTACCATCAAGGGCAATCAGATTGTTGGCCAGTATCGGGATACATCAGGTGAATTGAAAAACTTTGATGTGACGGTGCCAGTGAATGATTCAAGCCTGTCTCAGCGCTTGCTGGATCAGCACGTGGTGGTGAATGTGAAAGAGAAGGAAGAAGTGCCGTTTTTCCTGTCGGTATTGATTTCATGGTTTCCTATGCTGCTGCTGATTGGTGTATGGGTATTTTTTATGCGTCAGATGCAGGGTGGCGGCAAAGGTGGGGCCATGGGTTTTGGCAAGAGCAAGGCAAAATTGCTCAATCAGGATACTGCACGTGCTACCTTTGAAGATGTGGCTGGATGTGATGAGGCCAAGCAGGAAGTCACTGAAGTGATTGAGTTTCTGCGAGAGCCTTCCAAGTTTACCCGGCTCGGAGGAAAAATCCCCAAAGGAATGTTGCTCGTTGGTCCTCCCGGCACGGGCAAAACCTTGCTGGCCCGAGCTATTGCCGGTGAAGCGGACGTGCCATTTTTCTCCATTTCAGGTTCCGATTTTGTCGAAATGTTCGTTGGCGTCGGTGCGTCACGTGTGCGTGACATGTTCGAGCAGGCCAAAAAACATGCGCCATGCATTATCTTTGTAGATGAAATTGATGCTATGGGACGCCACCGTGGTGCCGGTATTGGTGGCGGTAATGATGAGCGTGAGCAGACGTTGAACCAGATGCTGGTGGAAATGGATGGTTTCGAGTCCAACGAAGGCGTTATTCTGGTGGCGGCGACCAATCGCCCTGATGTTCTTGATCCAGCCCTGCTGCGCCCCGGTCGATTTGATCGCCAGGTCGTTGTGCCACGCCCTGATCTGCTGGGCCGTGAACAGATTTTAAAAGTGCATATGCGTAAGGTGCCGTTGTCGAGTGATGTGAATTCCAAAGAGCTGGCGCGTGGAACGCCGGGATTTTCAGGCGCAGATCTGGCCAACCTGGTCAATGAAGCTGCGTTGAATGCAGCCCGCTATGATCGAGATAAAGTCACGCGCGCTGATTTCGAGACAGCCAAAGACAAGGTGATGATGGGTACCGAACGGCGCTCGATGATCATCTCGGACGAGCAGAAGGAAACGACAGCATACCATGAAGCTGGCCATACGCTGGTGGCCAAGCATTTGAAAAACGCTGATCCGGTACACAAGGTCAGTATTATTCCACGTGGTCAGGCGCTTGGTATTACCATGCAGATGCCGGAAGAGGACAGGTTCAATCATGACAGGGAATATCTGCGTGATCAGATTGCGATTATGATGGGTGGCAGACTTGGCGAGGAGCTGGTGCTGGGGCAGATGACCACCGGTGCTTCCAATGATTTTGAACGTGCGACCCAACTGGCACGCAATATGGTAACCCAATGGGGCATGTCTGATGAGCTGGGTCCTATGGTTTATGGTGAGCGCGAGCATGAACCATTCCTTGGTCGTGAAATTACACGCCAGACCAATATATCCGAGGAGACAGCACGCAAGATTGATACTGTTGTACGTAAGCTTATCGAAGAAAATTATGGCCGGGCCAAACATATTCTGGAAAAACACATGGATCAGTTGCATTTGCTGGCCAAGGCTCTGATCAAGTATGAAACATTGGATACAACAGATATTGATCGGGTTATGGAAGGCAAGGAGCCTCTGTTGATCAAGGAGTACGAGAAACCGGCCGGATCAAGTCACACCCCGCCGGAAGAACCTTCTGCGAAAGTGGATGTCGGTAGTGAGCCTAAAACAGATAAACCTTCCGGAGATGAGGCCAAGGCGAACTGATGCCATCGCGCTGGCAGCGCTCTGAAGATGGCGGTGTATGGATCATGGGGGTGCTAAACTGCACCCCCGATTCATTTTCGGATGGTGGTGCTTTTCTCGACAACGAAGGTACGAATGTTGAAGCAGCTGTGAGCCATGGCCTGGAAATGTGGCAGCAGGGTGCAGCAATTATTGATGTTGGCGGGGAATCAACCAGACCTGGTGCTACTGCCGTATCATTACAGGAGGAATTGGCGCGAGTGATTCCGGTGGTTCGGGAGCTGAGTCAACTGGGTTGCACTGTGTCTGTGGATACAACAAAAGCAGAAGTGATGCGTCAGGCCATGCATGCCGGCGCTACTATGATCAATGATGTCAGTGCTCTCGGGCACGATGTTGAAAGCCTGCGCGTTGCAGCGGATACAGGAGCCGATGTTTGTCTGATGCATATGCAGGGTAAACCTGAAACAATGCAGCTAAAGCCTGAATATCATAATGTCATTGAGGAAGTATCAAATTTCTTTGAAAAGCGAATAGAGGTGTGCTTGCAGGCAGGCGTGCATCTATCATCCATTGTACTGGATCCGGGGATTGGTTTTGGCAAGCGGTTATCTGATAATGTATCATTGATTCGCTCAATCGGATATTTTAAGAGTAAATTTAATATGCCGCTCCTGCTGGGAGTGTCACGCAAGTCATTTCTTGGTCTGTTGACTGGTTGCCCGGTAGAAGATCGTGAGCTGGAAACTGCTGTGGCCGGCGCTGTTGGGATTGCTTATGGTGCCGATCTGCTGCGTGTACATGATGTTGCATTACAAGGCCGGGCTGTTCGGGTTGCATCCGCACTGACTGATCCGGCAGCCTTTTCTCTTGCAAGCTGAAGTAATCGAATTATCCTGAGTTCGATTATGTTGTGCGAGGTAAATCACTCTGATGGGTAGCTGGCAGTTTGGCATTGCCGATGTCGTAGATATTACGGTCGTTGCGGTTGTGGTCTATTTTTTTCTACGCCTGATCCGGGGAACCCGTGCGGTACAGATGTTGATTGGTGTGGCGATTGTTGTGGTGACCTATCAGCTGGCGCGTGTATTCGGCCTGTTTACCGTGGAGTGGATGTTCGGTCATTTCTTCTCGGCCTTTATGGTCATTCTGGTTGTGTTGTTTCAGCAGGAGATCAGACGTGCTTTGATGCGCGTGGCAATTAACCCGCTCTCAGGCGGGAACGGGCCCGGCAAAGTGTTGCTGGATGAGATGGTCGAATCAGCCTTTTCGCTGGTTCATCGTGGCTGGGGTGGTCTGTTGGTGATCGAACGTGATACCGGTTTAAGGCATTTGTTTGATTCGGGTGTGGAAATGGACGCACCATTACGACCGGACATCATTCAGTCATTGTTTTGTCCTGATGCGCCCATGCATGATGGTGCTGTGGTGATTTCCCCCGATGTGGCTGGTGGAAAAATTGTCGCGGCCAGGGTGCTGTTGCCGTTAGCACAGGCTAATGCTGTTCCCGGCAACTACGGCACGCGCCACCGGGCCGCTGTTGGCCTGACTGAGGAAACTGACGCGCTGGTTATTGTTGTGTCAGAGGAGACAGGGGAAGTACATCTGGTGGAAGATGGTCAGATGGGGGATGCCCTGAGTAGCAGGGAATTGCATCAGGCGCTTGAGCAGCGCCTTTCCTCTGTAACGGCGGTATCACAAAAAGGCAGCTCTGTCGCTCCGGGGCAGGCTTGATGAATCAGTATATAACGCTGTTTCGACAATATAATCTGCAGTTCTGGGCCGTATTGATCGCTATTGCCCTGTGGTTACAGGTCCATGGTCAGGGAGAAGGATCTGTCAGTATGGATGTGCCTTTACAGGTGCAGGGCTTGCCGGCCGATATGGTTATTGTAAATGACTTGCCTGATCATGTTCGGCTGACTATCAATGGATTGCAAACACGACTGAAGGATCTGGATCAACAGGATTTGACTGTGCCTGTTGATGCTTCCGACCTGACTACGCCGGGAGTCGTCGAGCGTGCTCCGCAATTGTCATCCGTATCCCTGCCGGTGGGGTTGCATATCGAAAAGGTTCAACCGGATCGTCTCGAGTTACAGGTAGACAGGTTGGTCAAACGTTCAGTGCCGGTGAAAGCACATTTTGAACTGCCTGAGGGCTGGCAGGTGAAAATTATCAGTATTAAACCACATCAGGTTGAACTCACAGGTCCTGAAGTCTGGCTGGAAGCACTGCGTGAAGTGGATACAACACCCATTCGGCCTGATCTGAAAGAGGGTTCATTTGAGACCAGAACGGGCATTGAAAGTCCGTCCGGCAAGGCAATCCGACTTTTTAAAAATAAAGTGGATATTGTTGTGCTGGGTGTTCTGTTGCGGAAAAGAGCGCGTCCGCACAGCAATACTGTGACAGGAGAGAAACCATGATACGACACTATTTTGGCACGGATGGTGTGCGTGGCACGGTCAATCAAAGTCCGATGACGGCTGAATTTGCCCTGACTCTGGGCCGTGCTGCCGGACATGTGCTGACCCGACACCTGTCACATCAGCCCCATATTCTGATTGGGAAAGATACACGCCTATCCGGTTATATGATTGAATCGGCGTTGTGCGCGGGACTGACGGCACAGGGCATGAATGTCTTGCTTGTTGGACCGGTTCCAACACCGGCAGTGGCTTATCTGACACGCAGCCTGCGTGCTGATGCGGGTGTTATGCTGTCAGCTTCACATAATCCCGCTGGCGATAATGGCATCAAATTTTTTGCAGCGGATGGTTTTAAGCTGGCCGATGAAATTGAATTGGAAATCGAGGCGTGTATTGATGCCCTGCCGCCATTGCCACCAGCGCTGGAAGTTGGTAAAGCGGCACGTATTGATGATGCTCGTGGCCGTTATATCGAATTTCTTAAAGGCTCACTGCCGCACGGAATACGCCTGGACGGGTTTAAAGTCGTTGTCGATTGTGCCAATGGTGCTGCCTATGATGTGGCACCGCGTATTCTGCAGGAACTGGGTTGTACTGTGATCAGCATGCATGACGATCCGGATGGTTATAACATCAACCGGGAATGCGGTTCGACTTATCCGGAATCCATGATTCAGCGCGTGACTGAATCAGGTGCAGATATTGGTCTGGCACTTGATGGTGATGCGGATCGGCTGATAGCATGTGATAGCAATGGTCAGATTGTCGATGGTGACAGGGTTATTGCAATTTTAGCAGAACATGCACATGACGCAGGTGTTTTGAGAGGTGGCGGCGTCGTGACCACGGTCATGAGTAATATGGGGCTTGAGCGATATCTGGGAGGTATGGGGCTTGCCATGTTCCGCGCTGCAGTGGGTGACCGTTATGTGCTGGAAATGATGCGTTCCAAAGGGTGTAATATCGGAGGTGAGCAGTCCGGCCATATGATTCTTCTCGACCATAACACGACAGGTGATGGTCTTATGACCGCACTGCAGTTGCTCTCGGCTATGAGTGAGCGGGAAAAACCTTTGGCAGATATGGCTGCTGATATGACGTTGTTTCCTCAAAAGATGTGGAATATTGTGATGCCGGAGCGTAAGAATGTACTGGCTGATACGCAGGTCATGGCGCTTGTTCATGATGCTGAGGCACGCCTGGGCGATGGTGGACGGATCAACGTGCGTATGTCAGGAACCGAACCAAAATTACGTATTATGGTTGAAGCTGAAGATGAAGGCTTGATGCTGGATATAGGCGAGCCGCTCATGCAGTCGATCAGTGAGCGGATTTGCATGTCGTAAGGCTTTGGCAAGCCCGATGAAATATGGCAGAAATAAGGTGGGCTGATCAAATCACTTGCAGATGCAGACGATCAGTATTTCCATCCATTCTTATTCATGCATGACCAACCTGGCTGGATAGCTGGCTGCGTTCAATTCCCATACTTCGAGCTCCGAACTCCCAGCGCTTCTCCGGTGGTTCCTGAAAGACAATATGGTGGCTTGCAGGTGCGACAAGCCAGTCATTGTTAGATAACTCACGTTCCAGTTGTCCGGCCTGCCAGCCGGCATAACCGAGTATAAGCAAATAATGCTCGGGGCCATCCCCATCTCCCAGGTCTTCCAGTACATCCCGGGATGCCGTCAGGTGCAACTCCTGCGAAATCTGCATCGTTGATTCATAGATATGCCAACCATCGTGAAGCACAAAGCCTCTGAAATCGTCAATTGGCCCGCCTTCAAAGACTGTTGGTAAATGTGTGGACATATCATGTCTGCTATCCGGTATGTAAATACCAAGATCGTGCAGGACCTCAAACACATCGATTTGTCTCGGACGATTGATAATCAACCCCATACAGCCTTCGGCATTATGGTGACATATGAGTACAACAGCATCTCTGAAATTGGGATCATCCAGAGTCGGGGAGGCGAGCAGTATCTGACCGGCAAGCTGATTGATCTGCACTTGAACCTCCTGATATAGTTTCTGTCTGAATTGTGCCGACTAGCCGTTGGTGCTCATTTGACGGGCCATATGTATGGCTGCAAGCAGACTAGTACAGGATACATCTTCAGCACCTACCCGGTCAAGCGCGGTGCCATGATCAACACTGGTTCTGATAAACGGCAAGCCGAGCGTAATATTCACGGCTTCACCAAAGCTCAGGGTTTTTAAGGGAATCAGAGCCTGATCATGATAGCAGCAGACAATAGCATCATAAGCTTGTCTCATGTTGGCGGAGAAAACCGTATCGGCTGGTAACGGATTGCTTACATTCAAGCCTTGGTCACGCGCCTGTTTTGCTGCCGGAGTCAGAATATCTATTTCTTCGCGACCGAAGTGGCCCTGTTCACCGGCGTGCGGATTCAGGGCGCACAGAGCCAGACGGGGAGCTTCTATGCCGAAACGGGAGCGCAGGTCATGATCTACGATTTGCAGACATCTCAATGTTGTGCCTGTATTTAAGGCATCCGGCACATCACGCAAAGCCATGTGTGTTGTTAATAAAGCAACGCGGATTTGGTCGGAGGCGAGCATCATTACGAAATCTGATTGCTTGTCGGGTTGTTGCATTGATACGGCAGATAAATGGGCAAGAAATTCCGTATGGCCGGGAAATTTAAAACCAGCGCTTTGCAGCACAGCTTTTTCGATCGGGCCGGTGACCAGCGCGGCAGCTTTACCATGCAGGCATGCATTTGCAGCGGCTTCAATACAGTGGACTACAGCGTTGGCTGTGCGCTGAGAAGGGCATCCTGCCATGACAGGGAACGCATCTTGTGTGGATAGCGGGTTCCAGCAAATTAATGCTTCCCCGGCATCCGAAGATGTATTCAGGATTGCCTCATCAATGCTATCGAATTCCCTTATCGGAATATCGATATCAATCAGTTCACACCGTTCCTGCAGCCAGTTGGCTGGTGCGGCAATAATACTGTGTTCAAATGTATCTTTCTGGCCAGACCAGGCGCGAATAATACAATCCGGACCAATGCCTGCCGGTTCGCCGACAGTAATGACAAGCGGTAACATGGGTTTGATGCCGGGGCTATTTTTCGGTTTGTGTCTCTGCCGCATCCGGGCAGGACTGATATTTTATGTTGGCCTCAGCACGCAGAGAGGCTATCCATCGGGGCAACAGCTCCTGCATTTTTATATTGGACAAAATCTGGGTGATTTTGTCACGGTTTGCCTGCAGAGAATTGGGATCGATATGTCGGGTGGCAATGACGCGGATAATATGCAGGCCAAACTGTGTCTGGACAACACCACTGGTTTCACCTGCATGCATGGCAAACACCACCTTGTCGAATTCCGGTACCATTGCCCCGCGTTTGAACCAGCCAAGATCACCTCCCCTGCTGGCGCTTGGCCCTTGTGATACTTCTTTTGCTCTGGTGCTAAATTCCTCATCACTGGCATCTTTCATTTCTCTGGCGATGTCTTCAGCACGGCTACGGATTTTTGCTTTGTCTTCTTCATCGGCAAGCGTGGGGATTCGCAACAGAATATGGCGCGCATGCACTTCATCATAGCTGGTGCCGACTTGTTCAGGTTCCTGCCAGCGTTCGTTCAATACCTTTAGAATATGGAAACCGGAAGGCGTGCGTATGGGTTCAGTCACACCATGCAGTGGCAGTTCCAGTGCCGGAGCAAACCGTTGCGTAATGGATCCCTCGGTAAACCAACCCATGACCCCCTGCTGCTGCCGGTCAGGAGCCTCTGAATAAACGGCAACGAGCCGGGCAAAATCTTTCCCGTTTACCAGCTGTTGGTGGATGTTACGCACTTTCTTGCGTGTGCTGGCCAATAATTCGGGTGTGGGTTCACTGGGGAGGGAAATAAAAATATGACCGAGTTGTACCTCGCGGCGAGGTTTGGCTTCTGCCATGTATTTCCTGTAATATTCACGGATCGATTCTTCGGATATTTGCAGTTTGCTGCGTACGGCGACGTCAATTAATTTGCTGATCAGAATCTGATCATGCAGGTTTTCTTTGAACTGCTCGAAATCGACCCCCTGCTGTTTTAGTGCATCTTTCAATTGCCCGGGAAGCATTCCGTTGCTGGTTTCCACGCGCTCAACAGCTTTGTCCAGCTCTTCCTTGCTGACTTTCAGGCCAAGTTTTCGGGCTTCATTCATTTGCAGGGTTTTAACGATACGGGCATCCAGTGCTCGTTTTTTGAGCGCGTCTGTCGATGGTAGTGTGGTGGAGCCGGACTGACGCAACTGTTTGAGTGTATTTTCCGTATCTTGCTGGATTTCATAGCAGGTAATGGCTTCGT